>CADCPG010000216.1 GCA_902803255.1 uncultured Ruminococcus sp.
ATAATTTGATTGTGTGCAATAATAACCTATTATTACTAAACTCTCTCTCGGCCGGTTCTCTGATTATCCTTATGAGAACCGGCATTTGCTCCGGTTCTCTGCGATCCCTTAATGTAGCGAAGGCGGCCCTCAGACATTTCCGACTTCGATCTCGTAGCCCCCGGTGTAGCAGCAGCCGGGGGCGAGTTTTATCATGTCGTCCTTCGTCCGGAGGCTGCACCCGGGTATTTCGGCGTCGGGGCTCCCGTGCCACGGCTCGATGCACACGTACGGCACGGGAAGACCGGCGTCGTGCCAGAAACCGAACACCGGGCAGCCAGGCGCCCTGAGAGTGACGGCCCTGCCGTGTCCCTGATACGGACGCAGGGTGACGGAGCCGCCGACGCCGCGGAGGAAGATGCCCTCTTCGTCGAAGAGCCGGTGGCTCAGGCGCAGGATCCTTCCGTCCTCCATATCGACGGGGTATGTCTTTCCGTCGCGGAAGCCGCGCGGAGTGATGCCGATACGCCGCGGTTCGCTTCCCTTCCCGAGTTCCAGACAGTAGTCTTCGAAAGCGAGTCCGTCCTCGAGCGGGAGCGAAAAGCCGGGGTGTCCGCCCCATGAAAAGGGCATCTCCTCATCTCCCGTGTTTACGACCGTCACAGAGAGCGAATAAACGTTCTCCCGCACGCTGTGGGTCAAAAACAGCCGGAAACCGTAAGGATAGTATTTCCGGGTATCGGGCCCAGAGCCGAAGACAAATGTTGCGGAGTCAGATGATATCCCGGTGCCCAGCGGCTCGAGGCTCCCGAGAAACCCGTGCAGCGGCATGCCGTATTCCTTTCCGTCGCTTCCCAGATGAACTCCTCCGAACAGCCTTCCGCAGACCGGAAAGAGGTTGGGAGAATGCCCCTCCCAGCACTGCCCGGAGACATCCGGGTCGTAGCCTTCCGACCTTCCCTGCCAGATCAGCTCGCGCGCATCCCCGCGGACTTCCGGGACCTTGAGCGAGACCAGCTCGCCGCCCCTCGGCGAGATCAGCGCAAAGATGCGCTCACTGCATATCATGATCTTTTCTGCTGTTTTCATGAGACTTCCCCCTGTGGATCTTGCCCGCTCCCCGGCGTATCCGGCGCCCGATGTGACGGAACGGTTTATGATTTTTATACCTTGTTTTGATATCAAGTGCTCTGTTTTTTGATTTTTACGCCCGAATATATGAATATTTCTTGAAATAAGGTGAAAAATAACTGAAATTTCGTATTGACAATTTTTTTTCGGTATGCTATAATAAAAGCGTGTAAAAATTAAACAATATCGGAGATTGCGGTGTCAGGCGGGAAAAAAGACAAGAACTACGGCGATAACAGCGACATGATCCTTTCCCTTCTGATCGAGGCCCGGGACGGCAGTGAGAAAGCCTTCGAGAAACTCTCCGTGATCTACCGTCCGCTGCTCGAGTCGGCCGTCGCGTCTTATTCGTCAAAAGACGGAGGACGTCACAGGGACGAATTATCTCAGGAGGCGCTTCTCGCCTTCTTCCGCGCCGTCGGGACATACGACCCGCTCTTCCGCGAAGTCGGTTTCGGATACTATGCCAAGGTCTGCGTGGAGAACGCCCTGCGGAGCGAACTGCGCAGGATCGCAAGGACCGACGCCGGCGCTCCCCTGCCGCTCTCCGATACCGGAGACGGGCAGACCGGCGGAACCGGTGCAGATCCCGCGGAAGAGGTCATCGAGAGAGAGAACGCCGAAAAGCTGCGAGCCCTCATCAGGGAGAACCTCTCCGATCTCGAGAACAAAGTCTGGTGGGCATACTATTCGGGTATGCCGGCAAAGACCATAGCCGAAAAACTCGGCAAGAGCCAGAAATCGGTGGAGAATGCCGTTTTCAGGATCAGAAAAAAACTGCGTTCGATTCTTTCGGAACGGAAATAACACGCTGGCGCGTTCCGTCAGACATACATCCATATGCCCGGTTAGCTTAAAACAAGAGCGTTGATCCATCAAAGGTGGCGGTGCGATCCCGTCCCTGGGCAAGAAATAACACCAATTTCAGAGGTAAAACATGTACGAAGACGAAGTGAAGGTCGAAGAGACCGAAGCTGAAGCTGCCGAAACCGCTCCTGTAGAGTATCAGGACGAGACTCTGGTATGCGTTGAATGCGGCAATGAATTTGTTTTCACAGCCGGCGAGCAGGCGTTTTATGCCGAAAAGGGCTACACCAACAAGCCCAAGAGATGCAAAGCCTGCCGTGACGCGAAGAAAAACGCAAACAAGCCTCCCAGAGAGTACTTCTATGCTGTATGCAGCGAGTGCGGCGGTGAAGCCAAACTCACCTTCCAACCTTCCAAGGACAAGCCTGTATACTGCAGCGCCTGCTTCGAGAAGAGGAGAAACGCCCGCTGACCGGTTCGGGAACGGCATTGCTCCGGGACGTTGATCGAATCAAGGAAGAAACAGTCCCGAAGATCCGCAAGGGTTCATCCCTTGCGGATCTTCTTTTTATCCTGTTCCTACTCTCCGCCGAGAAAGCTGACGTTGCCCGACAGCAGAGCGTTGACTCCGCGGAAGACCACCTCCGGCCGTTCCTCGAAGACCTTCTTCATACGCACGGCGCGGTTCATGCTGTCGACGTGAAGGTCGACCGACATGAGCGTCCTCTTTTTCTCGGTAAGCCGGCAGCGGATGTCGTATCCGCCGCCCGCGGCTCCCGTGATATCGCACTCGGCCGAGATGCCGCGCCTCGTGAAGTCGAGGTATTTCATTGCGGCCGCGAGCGCCTTGTCGAGTATCGACGGGAGGATATCTGAGCGGAGGCCCTCGGCCACCACCCTGCCCTTTGCGCTCACGGCGTAAAAGGGTCCTGAGGGAGCGCCGGCGCCCGGGCCGTCATTTTCGCCGCCTTCGAGGCTGCCAGGGGGGCTGCCAGGGGGGCTGACCTCTTCTATCAGTCCGGCGTCGAGCATCTCGTTGAAAGCCTCGGCGAAATCGAGGTAGAGCACGTAATCGCTCTTCATCACTATATCGCTCACTGTGCAGAGCTCCATCGGATAGCCGATATTCTCGAGAAGATAGAGCACGAATATCTTGACCGCTCTTTTGTCGCCCACAGGGGATGCCATGTCAGTTTTTGCCGTCCTTTCAAGCCGCCTTAGTATTATCTTACCACAAAACGGCGAATTCTTCAACATTTTATTTGCCTTTTTCCCCGATTTGTGATATCATATAGTATATTTTATTTCTATACCTGATATACCGGAGGTCACGGACCGCAATGATAAAAATCGCACTTCTCGGATTCGGCACGGTTGGAAGCGGAGTAGCCGAGGTCATAGATAACAACCGCCGCGTCATATCGCGCCGGCTCGGAGAACAGCCGGAGATCGCGCACATACTCGATCTTCGCGATTTCCCGGACAGCCCATACGCCGGAAAGATAGTGCATGACATCGACACGATACTCGCCGATCCCGAGGTCAAGATCGTCGCCGAGATGATGGGCGGAGTCCACCCCGCCGCTGATTTCACGAAGGCCGCCATCGAGGCGGGCAAGAGCGTAGTCACTTCGAACAAGGCAGTCGTAGCCGAAGAGGGCGACAAGCTCCTGCGGCTCGCAAGGAAGCACGGGGTGAGATATCTCTTCGAGGCATCGGTCGGAGGCGGGATCCCCTGCCTGCGCACCCTCGCAGACAGCCTGTCGTGCAACGATATAATATCTGTAAGAGGCATCCTCAACGGCTCGACGAACTATATGCTGACCGAGATGACAAAGCGCGGCATCGGCTACGGCGACATACTGCCCGAGGCGCGCGCTCTCGGATATCTCGAGGCGGACCCGACGGCAGACGTAGGCGGATTCGACGCCGCCCGCAAGATCATAATACTCGCCGCGATGGCCTGGGGAAAACTGCTCCCGCTCGACGCGGTCAGCACCGTCGGCATCACCGGCATCACTCCCGGCGACATCTCGGCCGCCGCAGCCGCGGGAAAGAAGATCAAGCTCGTCGCCGAGGCGACGAGGACCGGCGGCAGGATCTCCTGCTCGGTGTCGCCGCGGCTAACGTCTCCCGGTTCGATGCTCTATTCGGTCGACGGTCCCTTCAACGCCGTCGAGATAAACAGCAGCGCGGCCGGCATGACGCTGCTGTACGGTTGCGGAGCGGGCAAGCTGCCGACGGCCTCCGCCGTCGTGTCCGACATCATCGAGGCGGCGCTGCGCCCGTCGGAGGACCTTCCCGCCTACAGATGGACCAAGGCCGGCCCGGACGACATCCTCGTCCCCGGGGGCGCCGACGGGATCCGGCCGCTCTGCGAGTGACCGTATGGAAGAAAAAAAGATAAAAGTCGTCCATATGCTGACCGACATGAACGTCGGCGGTGCCGGACGTCACCTTCAGTATCTGATCGGCGCTTCCGACAGGGACAGATTCGACTTCTCAGTCATTCTTCCCGAAGGGTCCGCCGCGGCGCCGGCGCTCGAAGCGGCAGGAGCGACGAGGATCATAGGTGTGCCGGGGTTCGACTCGTCGTTCAGTCCCGGGGCCTTCGGCCGTGTTATTTCGGCGCTCGGTGAGCTTCGTCCCGACATCGCGCACACCCACTCCGCGATGACAGGCAGACACGCAGCCGTAATGCGCCGTGTCCCGGTGCGTATCATGACCAAGCATTCGTCCGACTTTCCGCCGCGCGCCGTAAGGACCTTCCCGCTGCGGCAGCTGTGCTCTGTCGGATACTCGGTCTCGCTCGACGCGGCGATCGCCACCGACGACAGCGCCGCCGCGGCGCTCAGGGCGGGAGGCGTGCCCCGAAAGAAGATACATATTATTTATAACGGCGCCCCGGAAAAGAAAGCGGTCAGCGCGGCCGAAAAGGAAGCGGCAGAGAGGCTGCTTTCACGAGTCGGCGGCGGACGGCTGTTCACCGTCGGCATGTTCTGCAGGCTCGAGCCCGAAAAGTCGGTCGAGACATTCCTGCGGGCAGCGGCGATATGTCTGCGGTTCACAGGTGACATAGCTTTCGTCGTTGCCGGCGACGGCAGCCGGAGGAAGGAACTCGAAAGCCTCATACCGAGGTACGGCCTCGGCGGCAACGCCGTTTTCACCGGCTTTCTTCCCGACCCCGCCCCGGTCATGTCGCTGTGCAGGGTCATCGTGAGCGCGTCGACGTCGGTCGAGACGTCGAGCCTCTCGGTGATCGAAGGAATGGGCATGGGCCTCGTCCCGGTAGTCTCCGACACGGGAGGCAGCCGGAGGCTCGTCGGAGACTGCGGGGCCGTCACGGCTCCCGACGACCCGTCCGCTCTCGCCGAAGCGATACTGCGTCTGCTGCGCGACCCGGATCTCGTTTCCCTGCTCTCGCGCAAGGCGGCCGAGCGGGCGCGCACACGGTTTTCGGCCGAAAAGACGGCCTCAGAGACGGAAAAGCTCTATCTTGAGCTGCTCGGGAAAGAAAAAATGGCATCAAAACGGGCCAATTGCTAATTTCGGCAAATTTTTTTCGCGAATCACGAAAAAAACACTTGATTTTTTTCGAAAAAGGAGTACAATATATACAGTCGGTTAGCACTCAGGCAAAAAGAGTGCCAAACCCGGACGGACAAAGGTCCCGCAGACCTTCCGTCGCGACCAAGCACATAATAATATTTCATAAAGGGCCCAGTGCCCGGGAGGAAAAACATGAACATCAAACCGTTGGCTGACAGAGTAGTCATCAAGCTCGTCGAAGCGGAAGAAAAAACACAGGGCGGGATTTTCCTGACCGCCAACGCGCAGGAAAAGCCGCAGATCGCCGAAGTCATCGCCGTAGGACCCGGCAAGACCAATGACGACGGATCGCTGACTCCGGTAGCGCTCAAGGTAGGCGACAAGGTCATCGCCGGCAAGTATTCGGGGACCGAAGTCAAGATCGACGGTCAGGAATACACCATCATTTCCGAGAAGGACATCCTCGCGAAGATCGAGGACTGACCCCTGGACAGCATAATCACGAAAGGAAGCATTAGATATGGCAAAGGATATTTTTTACGGCATAGACGCCAGAAACGCCCTTCTCCGCGGCGTTGACAAACTCGCCGACACGGTAAAGATCACGCTCGGTCCCAAGGGCAGGAACGTGGTGCTCGACAAGAAGTACGGAGCTCCGCTGATCACCAACGACGGCGTGACGATCGCAAAGGAGATCGAACTCGACGACAACGCCGAGAACATGGGCGCCCAGCTCGTCAAGGAAGTCGCCACGAAGACCAACGACGCGGCCGGCGACGGCACAACCACCGCCACCCTGCTCGCTCAGTCTATGATCCACGAGGGCATGAAGAACGTGACCGCGGGCGCGAACCCGATGATCATCCGCAAGGGCATGAAGAAGGCCATCGACAAGGCCGTCGAGTGCCTCGCCGCGAATTCGAAGCCGGTATCGGGCTCCGCTGACATCGCGAGAGTCGGAACGATCTCAGCGGGCGACGAAGTCATCGGCCAGCTGATCGCCGACGCGATGGAAAAGGTGAGCTCCGACGGCGTCATCACCGTCGAGGAATCCAAGTCCGCCGAAACGTCCTCCGAGGTCGTCGAAGGCATGCAGTTCGACAGAGGCTACGTATCTCCCTACATGGCAACCGATATGGAGAAGATGGAAGCCGTCCTCGACGACTGCTACATCCTCATCACCGACAAGAAGATCTCAGCCGTTCAGGACATTCTGCCGCTGCTCGAACAGATCGTTCAGGCCGGCAAGAAGCTTCTGATCATCGCCGAAGATCTCGACGGTGAAGCCCTCACCACCATCATCCTCAACAAGCTGCGCGGCACCTTCACCTGCGTTGCCGTCAAGGCTCCGTCCTTCGGCGAGAAGCGCAAGGAGATGCTCCGCGACATCGCCATCCTCACCGGCGGCCAGGTCATCACCTCCGAACTCGGACTCGAGCTCAAGGACGCTACCGTCCAGGAACTCGGACGCGCCCGCCAGGTAAAGGTCACCAAGGAGAACACCATCATAGTCGACGGCGCGGGCGATCCCGCCGCCATCAAGGACAGAGTCGCTCAGATCAGAGTCGCCCTTGAGAACACCACCGTCTCCTACGACAGAGAAAAGCTCCAGGAGAGGCTCGCGAAGCTCGCCGGCGGAGTTGCCGTCATCAAGGTCGGCGCCGCCACCGAGGTCGAGATGAAGGAAAAGAAGCTCCGCATCGAGGATGCTCTCAACGCGACGAAGGCCGCCGTTGAGGAAGGCATCGTACCGGGCGGCGGAGTCGCCTACATCAACGTCATCCCCGAGGTAGAGAAGCTGCTCGATACCGTCGACGGCGACGAAAAGACGGGCGTGCGCATCGTACTCAAGGCTCTTGAGTCGCCTGTGCGCCAGATCGCCGAGAACGCCGGATTCGACGGTGCCGTCGTGATCGACAAGATCGTATCCTCGGGCAAGACCGGATACGGATTCGACGCCTACAACGAGAAGTACACCGACATGATGGGCGCCGGCATCGTCGACCCGACCAAGGTCACCCGTTCCGCCCTGCAGAACGCCGAATCGATCGCTTCGATCATACTCACCACCGAGAGCGTCGTAGCGAACCAGAAGGAAGATCCGGCTGCCGCGGCTGCCGCAAACGCAGCCATGAACGCCGGCGGCGGAATGTATTGATCCCGTCGAAAGTCAATATCCGCAGATCGCCGGGGCTTCATACGAAGCCCCGGCGATCTGTATTCAGTTGATCATCAGTTCAGATTGCGGATCCTGTCAAGTGCGCTCTGGAGTATCAGCTCGGCCGACAGAGCGTCTATGACCTTCTTCCTGGCGCGCCCGCGCGTGTCGGTCTCGTTCAGGTATCTGGAAGCGGCGACGGTCGACAGGCGCTCGTCGCACATCATAACGGGGATGCCGGCCTTCTCGGACAGCATACGGGCGAATTCGCGGCATCTCCCCGCCCTTCTGCCCTCGGTGCCGTCCATATTGACGGGCAGACCCACAACGGCCGCCGCGGCCCCTCTTTCGAGCGCTGCGGCCGCCACCGCGGAGACAGTTGCGGCGATGCCTCCCGGCTTCACCGTTCCGATTCCGGAGGCGAGATACCTCGATACGTCCGACAGCGCAAGTCCGGTCCTGACGTCCCCGAAATCCACTCCGAGTATGCGCCCGGGGATCTTTGCGATCTCCTCCGCCGTCGCCGGAACGAATGAGCTCTCCTCTTCCGGAACAGTCTCCGGGGAGGCTTTTTTTTCTTCTCCGTCAGAGATCATATCAGCGATTCGAGCAGCGCCTTCGCCGACTTGATGTCCTCGATCTGCCGCTCGCCCGTGATCTCTCTTTCGATCGTGAGCGCGCCGTCGTAGCCGATCTCCTTCAGCTTCGAGATGAAGAGCGGGTAGTTGACTCTTCCCTGTCCGAGCGGCTTCTCGGCGCCGAGATGACGGCCGTCGGTCGGATATTCGCCGTCCTTGGCGTGGATCCCGCGGACATATTCGCCGAATACGTCGAGGGCGTCGACCGGATTTCCCTTGCCGTACAGCAGCAGGTTGGCAGGATCCAGGTTTATCCCGAGGTTCCCGGTGCCGACCTCCTCGATGGTGCGGCGGAGCGTCACCGGAGTCTCCTGGCCGGTCTCGAAGAGAAAGTACTGGCCGTTCGCAAGAAGACGTTTCGCCAGCCATCTGATCGCCGCGACGACCTCGTTAAATTCAGTCGTTGCGGGGTTCTCGGGCAGGAATCCGGCGTGCGTGATGACGTCGGTCACTCCCATGCGTTTCGCGACGGCGGCCCCGCGTAAGAGCATGTTCAGTCTCTCGGCGCGGTATTCCTTCGGCACGATGCCGAGGGTCAGCGGGCCCTCGTAGAAATTCCAGTACGACATGCCGTCCCAGCCGCACCAGAAGCCTGTGATCTCCACTCCGTATTCTTTCGACGCGGCGGCCGCTCTGTCGGCCATGGCATCGGTGAGGAAAGCGCTGTTCCAGCATTTGAGCTGTGCGGTGGTGATCCCGAGCTCCGCGACTTTCCTGATGTTTTCCTCAACATTGCCGTTGAGAGACGTGAGCACTCCGATTTTCATCCTTTTCCTTTTCCCTTTCCCGTTCTTTATTTGTTTTTTAATTGCTGCGTTCGTGTGTCCGGGCAGCGTGTGACCGCATCCGGCACGTCGGGCGGCCCCTCCGGCCCCGTCCCGGCCTCAGCCGAGCTCGCAATAGATCTCAAGCAGCCTGTTTTCCGCCTCTTCGATCCTAGAGGTGAGTTCGGCCGCCCTGACGTAGTCTCCCGCGGCTTCGCCGAACAGCTCCGCGTTCATCCTGTCGACCGACTTTTCGAGCTCGGCGGCCTCCTTTTTCAGCCTTTCGGTCCTCGCCGCCGCCCTCCGCTCCTCGGCCTGTTCGCGCTTTCTTCTCAGGTATTCCTCTTTTCCGGTGAGCGGCTTCTCTCCGTCCGCGCCGCCATCGGAGCCTGCTCCGCCGTCCGAGGCAGCGGGCGCCGTTCCGCCGCGGCCGCCCTTCCCGGCCTTTTCCGCGTGCGGCACGCTGCCGATCCGGACGGCAAACCTCATGCCGTCGCCTGTGCAGGCGACCCACTCTTCCCATCCGCGTCCGGCCGAGCCGAGAGGCAGCGAATATATCCCGCCGGACGTAAAACCGATGATCCTGTCGGCCAGCCGGTTTATGAATGCCCTGTCGTGAGATACGCATATCACGCTCCCGTCGTACGACGCGACTGCCTCCTCGAGCGCTTCGCGGGCGGATATGTCGAGGTGGTTCGTCGGTTCGTCGAGCACCAGCGTGTTGACCGACGACAGCATGAGCTTCGCGAGAGTCAGTCTCGCGCGCTCGCCGCCGCTGAGCACATCGATCGGCTTTTTTACATCGTCTCCGGTGAACAGGAAGCGCCCGAGCGCGGTGCGGACCTCCCTCTCGGTCATGCCGGGATAGGCCCTCTCCAGCTCCGACAGCACGGTGCCGTCTGGGTCGAGGTTCTGGTTCTCCTGATCGTAATAGCCGGGGGTGACGTTGTATCCGGCGTCGATGCGGCCCGAGGTCGGCATGAGCTTCCCGCAGATGAGCTTGAGCAGCGTGGATTTCCCGCAGCCGTTGGGACCGACGGCAAACACCCGCTCGCCTCTTCTCAGCGTGAAGTTCAGGCTGTCAAAGAGCCTGTCGGAGCCCGGATAGGCGAACGACAGGTCCTTCACCGTAAAGAGCTCCTCACCGCTCTTCATGGCGGATATGAAGCGCATGCCCGGCTTCGCGTTCTTCTCCCTCTCGGGAGGCGCGAGCTTCACCATCCGGTCGAGCATCTTCTGACGGCTCTCGGCGGCGATGATGTTCCGCTCTCTGTTCCACCGTCTCTGCTGCTCTATAATGGCCTCCTGACGCGCGATCTCCTTCTGCTGGTTGTTGTACTGCCTCTCGTAGATCTCGCGGTCAGCGGCCCTCTTTCCGGCGCTGGCGGTGTATCCGCCGTCGTATATCTTCGCGTGCCTGTTCGAGATAAACAGAGTGCGGTTGGTGACGCGGTCGAGGAAGTATCTGTCGTGCGATACGGCGATGAGACATTTGCGGTATCCGGACAGATAGTTCTCGAGCCAGCCGACGGTCTCGGCGTCCAGGTGGTTCGTCGGTTCGTCGAGCATGAGTATGTCGGGCTCGCGGCAGAGCTCCGACGCCAGGGCGAGCCTCGTCTTCTGCCCTCCCGAGAGCGACGACACAGCCTCTCCCAGCATTCCGGAGAAGCCCATCCTGTCGAGGACCGACCGGCATACCGCCATGTATGTATGCCCCCCGGCGCGCGAGAACTCGTCCGACAGCGAGCTGTATTCGGCGGCCGCCGCGGCGAATCCTCCGCCCTGCGTCCTCTCACCGCCCTCGAGTTCCTTCGCGAGGACCTCGAGGCGCCGCTCTGCCTTCACGAGTTCCGGGAAGGCCGCGCGGCTGGCGCGTTCGAGAACGGTCTCGGACGCGTTTCCGGACGGGGACAGGTCGAAAGCCTCATTCTGGCCCAGCATGCCGAGCGTCGTGTCCTTCGCGCGGAAAACGCTGCCGGAATCGGGCTCGGCCTGACCCGCTATTATCTTCAGAAGTGTCGTCTTTCCGCAGCCGTTCGGCCCGACGACGCCGAGCCTGTCTCCCGAAGAGAGCGAAAACGAGATGCCCTCGAGCAGGCTGTCGGCGCCGAACGAGAACGAAACGCCGCCGACGCTGAGTACGATCATTCGGTTTGTACCGGGTCCCGGATCAGCCCGCCTTCGCTCCGAATTTAATATCCGAAACTACCGGCTGATGATCGGAGATATCCTTAGTGTCGAAATTGACTACGACGAAGCTCGCAAGAGCCTGCGTGTCCTTCGTCCCGAAGACAAAGTCGATGACTCCGCCGCCGCTGCCCGGCAGTGTGCCGAGCGTCGAGGCCGAGCCGTAGTTGTTGACGAGCTTTACCGAATCGAACTTGAAGCACCACATGTTGTTGATGCTGCGGAAATAGTTCATCGACGTGCTGTCGTGGCGGCAGTTGTAGTCGCCGGTGGTGAAAACGGGGCATTCGTATTTCTTCGCAAGCTCGGCGACCTTCAGAGCCATCTCTTCGGCCTGGACCCTGCGGTAGACCGATCTGTCGTTCTCGGCGTTGTCGAAATCCCAGTGCGTCGAGATGATTCCGATCTTAGAGCCTGTCGCCTTGTCCGAGAGGATTGCCCAGCCCATGTTGCGGCAGAAGAGATTGGCCGACATGGAATACGGAACGACTCCGCTCGCCACGAGGTCGTACTTGTCCTCCTTGTAGAGGATGGTGGAGTAGTTCTCTCCGCCGTCGGGACGCACGGTGCAGATATGCCGGTAGCCGATGCAGTACATCGGGATGTACTTACACCAGATCGAGTCGACTTCCTGTATGCCGACGACGTCGGGGCTGTAGGCGTCGAGCATCGTCCCGAGCAGTTCGGCGCGCGGAGCCGTGACGGTCCCGCCCCACTTCTCGCAGAGAATGTTGTAGCTCATGACCCTGATGTCGGTGCCTTCGGCGCGTTCGATCGGCAGGTCAGCCGATGCGTAGCCGGAGAGCGAGAAATCGGCTCCGATGTCGTAATCCTTCTGTCCCCTCATTTTGTCAGAATACATCCTTCTTACCGCTCCTTCCGCGGTGACCGGTCCGCAGCAGTCGATGACCGGCTTTTTCCCGCTCATGTATACAGCAAACTTCGAGATGCTCGACGTCATCTTTTCGAGCCTGTTGGTGGAACCGACGAGTATCTCGTACTCTTCGGCTGCGGCGGTGTCGGGCACCGTCTTCAGCATATATCCCGTCAGCTGCGCAAAGACCTCCGCGACGGCCTCCGCCCCGATCTGTCCGACGTTCCCGTTCTTGCCGTATACTATGCGGTATCTGTCCAGCGGGACGCCGAGAATGCTCAGCGAATCCATCGAGTAGGCCGCGGCGAACCTGTAATCGTCGAACTTCAGCGTGAAGTCGCCGCTTTCGTTCTTCTCAAGACCTTCGATGCCGGTGCTCAGGAACCACGAGACCGCTTTCGACAGAATTGCCTCGTGGCCGGCGGTGACGACGATCTTGCGTCCCTTCACCGCCACGGCGTAGTCGTTGTAGCGCAGCTCCTCCATCACCTCGGCGGTCTCGCCGTATGACGTCTCTCCGACAAGTATCTCGTAAGTTTCGGCGTTGTGCCCGGTGCCGGGCTTTACGAAATCGTTCCCGATCCCCACCTTGATGCCGGTCGCCTTCTCGAGTTTCTCGCGGAGCTTGATCGCCTGAGCGACGACGTCGTCGGAGGCGTCGATCGGCCTTATGACGGTGCAGACAGTCTTCCCGCCCGAGGTCAGCAGGAACGGCTCGGCGGCGGCTTCGGTGATCTCGGCCGAAGTATCGGCGGAAGGCTCAGCCGACGTGCCGTCCGGCAGTGCGGCGGGCGTGCAGCCCGCAAGCAGCAGAGCAGCCGCGGACAGAAGTGCAAGGCAGGCAGTCAGAGCTTTTATTCCCCTGTGTTTCATAACGGCAAAGTTTCCTTTCGGTATAAACGGCGGTAAAATGTCAGTTTTCTTCGTTCTCGGGCGCGAGCCTCGTTATCACGAGCTCGCCGTTCTGCCTCGTGGCCGACCAGATGATGCGGCGCGGGCAGTTGTCGACGCAGATCCCGCAGCCGGTGCATTTCGTATAGTCGATCGACGCCACGAAATTCACCACCCTGATAGCGCCCGACGGGCAGTTTTTCTCGCACTTTTTGCATGATATGCAGCCGACGTCGCACTGCTTGCGCACGACGGCCCCCTTTTCGACCGACATGCAGCCCACCCAGTGGGCGCTGTCGTAGGGTATCAGTTTGATTATCTGCTTGGGGCAGGCCTTGGTGCATGCGCCGCAGCCCTCGCATTTTTTGTAGTCCACGACGGCCACGCGGTTTATGACCGAGATCGCGCCGAACCTGCAGGTCGCGACGCAGGTCCCGAGTCCGATGCAGCCGTTCGGACAGAGCTTGTCGCCTCCGCCCATCCTGACAGCGGCGATGCAGTCGCGGGCTCCCGAATACGCATACTTTTTCTTCGCGTACTCCTCGGTGCCCGAGCACATCACCTGCGCGCGCATCCTCATCGGGGCCTCCGCCCTGACTCCCATGATGCCGGCGATCTTCTGCGCCGTCGCGGCGCCTCCGACGGTGCACGCGGTCACCGGAGCCTTCCCGGACGCGATGTCGGCCGCGAGGGCGGCGCAGCCGCTGCGTCCGCAGCCGCCGCAGTTTGCCCCGGGAAGGGCCTCGGCTATCCTGTCGATCCTCTCGTCGCGCTTTACCGCGAAGAGCTTCGACGCGATGACGAGCAAAAGGCCCGCCGCGATCCCGAGCCCGGCGAACACTCCCGCGGTCTTCAGTATCTCAATATAATCCATATGTCAGGTCTTGTTCCTTTCCAATTCCCTTCTGTCTGTCATTCCCGTTCCCTGCCGTATTCTTCGGGCCGGGCGTCGGCGCGTCAGAAGCTGATCCCGGAAAAGCCCGAGAAGATCATCGCGAGCAGTCCCGCGGCGATGAGAGTCAGCGGGAATCCCCTGAAGGCCCTGGGCGGGTCGGCGAATTCCATCTTGGCTCTGACGCCGGCGAAGATCACGATCGCCAGAGTGAACCCCAGTCCGGCGGCAAAGCCGTAGCAGACCGACGGGATGAATCCGTATCCCTCCTGGATGTTGACGAGCGCCGCGCCGAGGACGGCGCAGTTGGTGGTTATCAGCGGCAGATATATGCCGAGCGCGCTGTACAGGGCGGGGACGAATTTGCGCAGGAACATCTCGATGATCTGCACGAGAGAGGCGATGATAAGTATGAACGCCACCGTCCGCAGGTATTCGAGTCCGAGCGGCACGAGCACGAAATAGTACGCAGCCCAGGTGACCGCGCCGGAGACCGTCATAACGAAGGTGACGGCCATGCCCATCCCGACGGCCTTGTCGGGCTTGTCCGAGACGCCCAGGAAGGGGCAGCAGCCGTAGAATTTCGAGAAAATGAAGTTCTCGGTCAGGACAGCGCCGAGCATCAGCAGCAGCGTGTCGGTAAGCGAAAGCTGAACGGTATTCACAGCGGCATCCCCCAGTCCGCGTCGGGATAGTCGCTGTCATCCGCGTCCGCAGTATTTTTGCCGCCGGCCGGCTCGCCGCTCTTTTCGTCGGGCGGGATCTCGGTCTCGGGCGGGTAGAAGTCGAGCGAGAGCTCGGAGTCGGGGTCGGAATCGGAAGCCACGGTGAGCTTCGATACACCGTCGGCCTCAGACACGCTGTAGTAGTCGATATTTGCCGGTATGTCGGACGCCTGCCTTACGTCGGACAGTCTGTCGTGCCTCTGACGGTCCGACTTCACGTTCCTTATCTTCTGCACCGCCGCGATGAGAAAACCGAGCGTGAAGAAGGCTCCGGCGGGCAGAACGAAGATCACGGCGGGTCTGTATCCCTCCCCGAGCACCCGGTGTCCGAAGAAAGTGCCGGCTCCGACAATCTCCCTGACCGTCGCGATGAGGAAGAGCGCTCCGGTGAATCCGAGGCCGCAGGCAATGCCGTCGAGCGCCGACGGCAGCACGCCGTTCTTCGACGCGAAGGCCTCCGCCCTCGCGAGTATGATGCAGTTGACCACGATAAGCGGGATAAAGAGCCCCAGCGACTCGTAAAGGTCGTAGAAGAAGGCCCTCATGAGCATCTCGACGGCGGTCACGAACCCCGATATTATCACGATGTAGGCCGCGATCCTCACCTGCTTCGGTATGAACTTCCGCAGCAGCGAGATGAGCGTGTTGGAGCAGATGAGCACGGCGGTCGACGCGAGCCCCATGCCGAGCGCGTTCTTCACCGAGGTGGTCGTGGCAAGAGTCGGGCACATCCCGAGAAGCTGTACGAAGGTCGGGTTCTCGGTGAAAAGCCCCGTCTTCAGTATCTGCGCCGCCCATCCGGCCTTTTTCTTTCCGGTCTCCTTTGCGGAGATACCGTTTACTGTCTGTTCATTCAAGTTCGCTCACCGCCTCTCAGCCGGCAAGGCCCATCGAGGCCAGGGCCTCGGTGGCGCGGTTGACTCCGGTCAGCACCGATCTCGAGCTGATCGTCGCTCCGGAGATAGCGTCCACGTCCTTCTTCAGAACGAGGCCGCGGCCCTTTCCGTTATAGCCGGACAGGTATGCGGGGTCGTCGACGCGGCTGCCGAGTCCGGGGGTCTCCGAAAGAGCGACTATCGCCACTCCGACGATCTTCCCGTCGGCCCCGACGCCTACGACCATGTCTATGTTCCCGCCGAATCCGTTCGGCGACACCGACACGCAGTATCCGGCATCGGTCCCTCCGGTCTTCACGGCGTATACCGCGTTGACGCTGTCGGGACAGCCGTCGAGGGCGGTGTACTCCACCTCTGAGGCGCGCTCTCCGGAGAGGCCGTATACCTCGGCGATCGCGCTGCGTTCGGCCGCTTTGAGGTTCTCTTCGATCTTTTCGCGGGTCAGTCCGTGAACGGTCGAGAGGAGCAGGCCGACCGACATGCATATGACGGCGAGCGAGATCACGGGGGCAATGAACCGTTTATTTGACTTTCCGGTATTTTTCCCGTCGCTGTTATTCATCCGTTATTCTCCCCCTTTCCGTCTTTTTCTTTGATATCGGCCGCCGCGCCCGGCTGCTTTCCGGCCGGGGCCGCGCCGCCTTTCGCGTCGCCTTTAGCACCGATCCCGGCCGCATGAGTTCCGAATATTCTGGGTTTTGTCATGCGGTCGAAATACCACACGAGCATGTTCATTATCAGTATCGCGAACGACACGCCCTCGTTGTATCCGCCGAAATAGCGGATGAAGACGGTCACCGCCCCGCAGCCGGCTCCGTACCACAGCCTGCCGCTCGCCGTCACCGGCGACGTGCAGTAGTCGGTCGCCATGAAGACTGCGCCGAGGATCAGGCCGCCCGAGAGCAGCTCGTATCCCACCGACTCAAACCGGTTTCCGCTGGGCGGGAAGACCGCGGTCAGGGCCGCGACGGTCCCGATGTACGCGACGGGGATATGCCAGGTGATGACTCTTCTGCCCAGCAGATAAACACCGCCGAGCAGCAGAAGCAGCGCGGATATCTCGCCGATCGACCCCGGGCACTTGCCGAGGAACATGTCGCCCAGCGATTCGGACGGTATCGCGCCCGCCTTGAGCGACGCGAGCGGCGTCGCTCCCGCGACGGCGTCGGCCGCCGGCAGCGACATCACCTTCCAGTCGGGCTTCTCGAAGGCGGCGGCGAAGGTCGTCATCTCAGACGGCCAGGCAAACAGGAAGGCCCTTCCGGCAAGCGCGGGATTGATGAAGTTCTTTCCGATCCCGCCGAAGAGCTGCTTCACAACCACAATAGCGAAGAACGAGCCGACCACGGGTATCCAGTATGACACCGAAGGCGGAAGGTTCATCCCGAGCAGGAGACCGGTCACGACGGCGGAAAGGTCGCCCACAGTGCATTTCCGGCGGAAAATAAGCCTCGAGAGATACTCGAAGAGCACGGCCGACGCGACCGAGAGCAGCATTATGAAGAGCGCCCTCAGTCCGAACACGACGGCGCCCCAGGCGGCGGCCGGGATCAGCGCGATGATCACGTCGAGCATGATCGTGGCAGTCGTGTCGGTGTGCTTTATGTGCGGCGGAGGCGAGACGGTGAGCAGCTCAGGCACTCCGACATCTTTTCCCGCCGCTGCCGCCGCTTTATTCTTTTCTCTTGTTTCTTCGGACATCCTCAGCTTCTCCTGGCTTTGATCGCGCCCTTGGCGACTCTGATGTACTGGACTATCTGAACGTTTCCGGGGCAGTTGTACGAGCAGGTGCCGCACTCGACACAGCTCATCACGCCCATCTTTTCGGCGTCGTCGTACCTTCTGGCCATCGCGTATTGCGCGAGGTAGACAGGCATGAGGTGCATAGGGCAGTTCTTTACGCACCTGCCGCACCTGATGCATGCGGAATAGTCGCTCTGCTTCGCGAAATCCTCCGAGAAGACGAGCACGGCGGAGGTGCCCTTGGTCACGGGGGCGTCGATCTCCCACCTGGCGGCTCCCATCATAGGCCCGCCGTTGATGATCTTGTACGGCTTTTTCACGAGGCCGCCGCAGCATTCGATCAGCGAGCGGTAGCTTGCGCCAAGCGGCACGAGCAGGTTCTTCGGCTCGGCTATGCAGTCGCCGTCGACGGTTATGCAACGCTCTATCAGCGGCAGCCCGTAGGCGAACGCCCGGTAGATGACGGCGCAGGTCTCGGCGTTGAAAACGACGCATCCTACGTCGACCGGAAGCTTGCCGGCCGGGACCTCGCGGCCCGTCAGAGCGTAGATCAGCTGTCGTTCGTCGCCCTGCGGGTACTTGGTCTGCATGACTCTGACCTTGATGAAGCTGCTCTTTCCGATGACCTCGAGCAGGCGGTTTATCGCGTCGGCCTTGTTGTCCTCGACGGCGAGTTCCGCGAGCGTAAGTCCGAGCGCGCGCAGCAGGATCTTGGCTCCGTTGACGATATCCTGAGGTCGCTCGAGCATGAGCCGGTGGTTGGCGGTTATGAACGGCTCGCACTCGGCGCAGTTGACTATCAGCCGGTTCACCCTGCCCATCGATGACTTTATCTTCGCGTGGGTCGGGAACATCGCGCCGCCCATGCCGGAGATCCCGGCCTTCCTTATGATCTCGACTATCTCGTCGGGGCTCGTCTCTGACAGTTTTCTGTCGTGCGGGTGTATCCCGGGATCCAGTTCCTGAAGGCCGTCGCTCTTTATCACGACTGTCTCGACCGGCTGTGCCTGCGCGTTGTGCCTGACCTTGATCTCGGAGACCGTCCCCGACACCGACGAATGCACGAGGCAGTACAGCCCCGACGATGCCTCGCCGATCAGCTGCCCGCGGTATACGTGGTCTCCGGCCTTGACGACCGGCCTGCATACGACGCCTATATGCTGTGCCAGCGGGATCTCGACGACTTCGGGAAGCGGGAGCTTCTCTATCTTTTTCCCGCGGGTGTTCTTGTATTCTTCAACGTGAGTACCGCCCCTGAAGGTGTATACGGGTGTTCCCATACGGAATGTCTCCTTATCGCTTAGCGGCGCTTTCGCGCCGGTCCGGCGCTCCGCCGGAATTGCTCATAATTAAGTATAATTATACAATAACAGAGGCTGAAATTCAACATTAATTTGGCAGACTGCACCCGCAGGCGGTTTTTTTCGAAAAAATAACGTCTTTTGACAAAAAAACAGTTGACATTCGTTCTTCCCGGTGGTATAATATTCAAGCTGTCGCGGCGGAATAGCTCAGTTGGCTAGAGCAATCGGTTCATACCCGATAGGTCGTAGGTTCAAGTCCGACTTCCGCTACCGATCGGGGCCGGCTCCGCCGGCTCGCAGCGGCCCGTTGGTCAAGCGGTCAAGACGCTAGCCTCTCACGCTGGAAACATGGGTTCGATTCCCGTACGGGTCACCAATACAACCCTAT
>CADCPG010000217.1 GCA_902803255.1 uncultured Ruminococcus sp.
AGCGCGGACGGGACCGGCGGAAACGATGCTGCAGGACCTGCCGGAAAAGGCGCAGGCGAAAAGGACGCGCCGGCGGACGGAGTGCCCGGGCAGAGACCCGGTGAGGAGACGAACGGCGGTTCCGGATCCCGGAATGACCCCTCCGGCAGCCGGACGGGCCGGCAGGGAGGAACGTGGATAGGTCCCGGCGGCAGTGGAACCGCCGTCAGGCGCGACCGCTCAGGCCGCGATACCTCCCCCACCCCCTCCGTAACAGGCGTTCCCGAATTCTTCTCGAAGCATCCGCGGGCGTATGCCGCGTTCACAGCGTTCTTCTCACCCACCGCGCTGCTCTGCTACATCTTCTACGCGGTGATCATACTGCTCTGACACGATAGATAAAAAAACCGGACACAGATCCGGACGGAACTGCAAATGGCTTTATTCAGCAAGAGAAAACACCGGAAAAAAGTAACCGAATACACCGAAAAGGATTACGACAAGGCGATAAAGGACCTCGACAGGGAAGTCGCCGAGGAGAGCGACTTTTTCGGTAAGAAAAGTTTCACCGAAACGGCGAGCACAGTCACCGCTGTCATCAAGGCGGTAGTGTACATCGCTTTTATCGTCGTGGCCGCGGCCGCGCTCTCCTACCTCGCCCTGACGTCGCTCAACGACATATTTGCCTTTGTAAAAGAGGACAGGGAGGTCGAAGTGACGATTCCCGAGTACGTGACGTCGTCGGAGATGTCCGAGATACTCGGAGACGCCGGAGTGATCGAGCATCCCTGGCTCTTCAGACTCTACGCCAAAATGAAGCATGTCGACGAGAACAGCAAGGTATACAACTTCGAGGCGGGCACGTATACCGTCAGTTCGTCGATGAACTACGACGAGCTGTTTCTTTCGTTCGTCAAGCGCAGCAAGGTCACGACGGTCCGCATCACCGTGCCCGAGGGCTATACCGTCGACGACATAATCAACCTTTTCCTGGCGCAGGACATCGGCACGAAGGAAGGCTGGATCGACGCCGTCAACAACCACGATTTCGGCGACGAGTTCCCGTTCATCGCCGACATCCCCGAGAGGGCGGGCCGCTACTACCGGCTAGAGGGCTACCTTTTCCCCGACACCTACGATTTCTACACCGGACAGCCCGAGTATTACTACCTCCGCCGGATGCTCGTCAGGTTCGACGAGATCTTTACCGACACACTTCGCAAGAAGTGCGAGGAGCTCGGCTATTCGCTCGACGAGATGCTGACAGTCGCGTCGATCGTTGAAAAAGAGGCGTATTTCGCAAACGACTATCCGATATGTTCGTCGGTCATCTGGAACAGACTGAAGAAGTCCGCGACATATCCGAACCTCGAGTGCGACTCGACGGTCGTCTATGCGCTGTCGCACGCCGCCGGCAAGCGCATCACCGAACTGAAGGCGGGCGATCTGCAGTACGACGACCCATACAACACTTACAAGTACGCAGGTCTTACCCCGTCACCGATATGCAACCCCAGCTACAACACCATCATATGCGCGATATACCCCGAGACAACCGACTACTATTTCTTTGTGACCGACGCGGAGAGCAAGCTCCTGCCGGCGAAGACTCTCGCCGAGCACAACGCGAACGTCGCCAAAGTCAAAGCGGAAAAAGAAGCCGCCGCGGCCGCCGCGGGAGGCTGATAAAGGAGGGACTGACCTTATGGGCACAGAAAAGAAAAAAAGCCTGTTTTCGATATATTTACCGGCAGTGATCACTGCCGTTCTCATAGGGATCGGTTTTCTGATCTTCACCATTATGACTGTCACGTACGACGTCGACGCGATAGGCCCCGAAGGCAGCAGCGTGGGTTTCTCGAAGCTCAACGCCGCGGTCCGCGACGCGGTCGGCACGAACGCCGCAGCGGAGAAGATATCAGACATCCTCGGATATCTGGCAATAGCAGTCATGGCGTGCTTCTTCGCTCTCGGCGTCTACCGGCTGATAAAGGGGCGGAGCTTCAGGGCGGTGGACCGCGAGATATACGCCGTCGGCGGATTCTACGCGGTGCTGCTTGCCGTTTATCTGATATTCGAGAAGCTTGAGCTCAACTACCGTCCGGTGCTCGGCGAGGAGGGGCTCGAGGCCTCGTATCCGTCGTCCCACACTGTTCTGGCGCTCTGCGTCTTCCTCAGCGCGGGGCTGTCGTACGGGTTGTTCTTCGGAGAGAGAAACAGGATCGCCGGGATCGCCGTAAAGGCCGCCGCGGCCGTCTGCGCCGTAGCGACCGTCGTGTTCAGGTTCGTCAGCGGAGTCCACTGGGCGACCGACATCGCCGGCGGGATCCTCCTCTCGGCGTTCCTGCTGTCGGTATACTCGCCGGTCAGGTCGTATGTCGTGAGCCTGCCGGAAAAGACCGGAGAAAAGGAAAAGAAAGAGTAAGAAACAATAGAAAACAGACCCGGCGGAGCGTAACTCCGCCGGGTCTTTG
>CADCPG010000218.1 GCA_902803255.1 uncultured Ruminococcus sp.
CCGGACAGCTTCTCTGTCCCGACATCCAGGGTCGCCGCCTTCCCGATCACGGTGGCGGATCACATCGACATCTACCGCGACGGCCGCCTCATCCTCGCGGCTCCGATCCCGGACAAGCGCAAAGCCATCCTTCCCGTCGCCTATCTCGACCGCGTGACCGCCCTGCGCAGGTCACGGGAGAGGCAGGAAAAGCAGCAGAGACCGGATAAACAGGAGAAAGAAGAATAAACCATGGACAACACACCGCTTGCGGAACTGCTCCGCCCGCAAAGCTTCGACGATATGGTCGGCCAGCCGCATCTTTTCGGCCCTCACGGGGTGCTGCGGAAAATGTGCGAGAGCGGAAGACTGACGAATATGATCTTTTACGGCCCTCCGGGGACCGGAAAAACGACCTCCGCCGCGCTCGTCGCGAAGTATTCGGACCTGTCTTTCATCAGGCTCAACGCCACGACGGCCTCGCTGGCGGACGTCAAAAACGCCCTGTCGTCAACAAATACCGTCTTCGGAAGCGGCGGACTGCTCCTGTACATCGACGAGATCCAGTATTTCAACCGCAAGCAGCAGCAGACTCTCCTCGAGTACATCGAAGACGGCCGGGTGACTCTCGTCGCCTCGACCACCGAGAATCCGCATTTTTACATATACAACGCCCTCATATCCCGCTCGACACTCTTCGAGTTCAAGCCGGTGCAGCCGCGGGACATCTCGTCGGCGCTGCGCCGCGCTCTGAACTTCCTCAACGAAAAGACCGGACGATCGAAGACGGTCTCCGAAGAACTGCTGGCATCGTCATCGCTCTCGGCCGGCGGCGACGTCAGACGCGCGCTCAACCTGTTCGAAAACGCGTATTACAACTCGGAGGGGGACGACGGTCCGATAACGCAGGAGGACTTTGACGCATTCGACCCCGGCATACGGAACTATTCGGACGATTCGCACTACGATCTGATGTCGGCGCTGCAGAAATCCGTCCGCGGTTCCGACCCGGATGCCGCCGTCTTCTACCTCTGCCGGCTCCTCGCGGCGGGCGAACTGATTGCAGCCTGCCGTCGCCTGCAGGTCATGGCGTCGGAAGACATCGGTCCGGCGTACCCGATGGCAGCAGTGCTCACGAGAGCGTGCTGCGAGTCCGCGATAGAGCTCGGTCTGCCCGAGGCGCGCCTTCCGCTGACGAACGCGGTTATAGTGCTTGCCACGGCGCCCAAATCAAACTCGGCAGAGACAGCGTCGATGGCCGCCATGGCCGATATCGAGGCCGGACTCGGCATGATCCCCCCCGAACCGCTGCGCAGTCCGCTCTTCAAGGGCTACAAATATCCGCATGACTATCCGAACCATGTGGTAAAACAGCAGTATCTGCCCGACGACATCAAAGACAGAGTCTATTACAAATTCGGGCCGAACAAGACCGAGCAGGCCGCAAAAGCCTACGCGGAAAGCATCGGAAATCTTAAGAAATTCTGACGGGATCATCCGGAAATGACAAATAAGACCGAACTGGCGGTCATCGGGGCCGGTCACGCCGGCATCGAGGCCGCCCTCGCCGCGGCGCGCATGGGCATCGACACAGTCCTGTTCACCATCTCGCTCGACGCCGTGGCAAATATGCCCTGCAATCCGTCGATCGGCGGCACGGCGAAGGGACACCTCGTCTTCGAGATCGACGCTCTGGGCGGCGAAATGGGCCGCGCGGCGGACGCTGTGACGCTCCAGTCGCGCACACTGAATCTCGGGAAAGGCGCCGCTGTCCACTCAAAGCGCATACAGGCCGACCGCAGAAGGTATCAGGAGTACATGAAGAAGACTCTTGAGACCACTCCGAACCTCCATCCGCTCCAGGGCGAAATAACCGAAATACTCACCGAGGAAATACCCGGCGAGCCCGGTATGCGCCGCGTTACCGGCGTCGTCACCGCCATAGGCGAGGTCTGGGAGTGCAAAGCCGCCGTCGTCTGCACCGGCACCTTCCTCGACAGCCGCATATTCGTCGGCAGCAGATCCTACGCGTCCGGCCCCGACGGACTGCTTCCCGCCTCTTCGCTCAGCCGCTCTCTGGCGGACGCCGGACTGACGCTCCGGCGCTTCAAAACGGGGACACCGCAGCGGATCCTGCGGTCGTCGGTCGACTTTTCCGAGCTCGAGGAACAGCGCGGGGAGGACGACATCACCCCGTTTTCGGTCTGTACAGACAGGAAAAAGCTGAATTCGATAAGCCAGATCTCCTGCCACATCCTGTATACGAACAGCGAGACACACCGCATTATCAAAGACAACATCACCCGTTCCGCGATGTATTCGGGCATGATCCGCGGCGTAGGCCCCAGATACTGTCCTTCGATCGAGGACAAAATAGTCAGATTCGCCGACAAGGAACGACACCAGCTGTTCCTGGAACCGCTCGGCTCGAACACCGAGGAGATGTACCTGCAGGGCTTTTCGACCTCACTTCCCCCCGACGTCCAGGACGCGATGCTCCGCACACTTCCCGGCATGAAGAACGCCGTGATCTCGCGTTACGCGTACGCGATCGAGTACGACTGCGTCGATCCGACCGAGCTGTACCCTACGCTGATGCACAAAAAGGTCCGCGGACTGTACGGAGCCGGCCAGTTCAACGGGACTTCGGGGTACGAGGAGGCCGCCGGACAGGGGATAGTCGCCGGAATTAACGCGGCGCTGATGCTGCGCGGGCGCGAGCCGATGATCCTCAAGCGCAGAGACGGCTATATCGGAACGCTGATCGACGATCTCGTCACCAAGGGCACGAACGAGCCATACAGGATGATGACGGCCCGCTCGGAATACCGTCTTATACTCCGGCAGGACAACGCCGACGTAAGACTCACCCCCATCGGACGCCGCGCAGGCCTTGTCGACGACGAACGCTGGGCGGCTTTCGAGGAAAAAAAGAGCAAAACAGCCGCGGAAAAGTCGCGGCTTGCCGAAACACGCGTCTCGGGCGCGGCTCTGTCGTCGCTCCTTGCGTCGGCAGGACTGCCCGACAAGCCATCGTCGACGCTCTCCGAGCTGCTGAAGATGCCGCAGTTCGACTACGCAGACATCGCGCCCGTCGATCCAGACAGGCCGGAACTGCCCCCGGAGACCGTTGAGACGGCAGTCTACGACATCAAATACGAAGGATACATAAAGCGCCAGCTCGCTGAGGTAAAGCGGCAGGAACGTCTGGAGGACTTCAGACTGCCCGAAGATCTCGACTACAAGTCGATCGGCGGACTCAGGATAGAAGCAGTACAGAAGCTTACAGCCATCCGCCCGCTGACACTCGGGCAGGCATCAAGGATCAGCGGAGTGAGCCCCGCGGACATATCCGTCCTCCTGATCAGACTCGGGTTGAAATGACCCCGCCGGACGGTATCGGAGTTTCCGACTATGGATAAAAAGAAAACAGATAAGAAAAGAATGTCCGGCGGAAGAAGATCCAATCCCAAGAGGCCGCTCGAGGATTTTGCGCAAAGACCGGAAGAAGTAAGGGAAGCCGCTCCTGCCGTCCTCCCCGAAGACTTTCTTTCTCTTCTGGCTGATATTTTTTCCGAGAACGGGATAGTGATCCCGAAGGGCTCCGGCAGTGAAGACGACTCCCTTCTTCACGAAAACGGGACAGTGAAACCGGGGCGACCGGACACAGAAGATACAAACTATATGGTTTTGCGCAACTTGTCTAATTTTGCCGCAATTCTAATAGAAAAAAACAGTTTATTCAACCTCACTGCAATCAAAGAGCCCGAAGAGATCGCTCTGCTCCACTTCGCCGATTCACTGAAGATATCCGATGACATCCCAAAAGGAGCAAGAGTACTGGATATCGGCAGCGGAGCAGGGTTCCCCGCGGTCCCTCTGGCGATCGCCAGACCTGACATAACAGTGATCGCACTCGACTCGACGGGAAAGAAGGTCGATTTCATAAACAGCGCCGCAAATCAGCTGCAGCTCTCCAACCTCTCTGCCGTATGCGGGAGAGCCGAAGAGTTGCTCTCGACGGTCATTGCGCAAAACCACATTGCCGGGATCGACAGAGGATCATTCGATATCGTGACAGCAAGAGCCGTCGCGGATCTGGGAATACTGTATGAAATATGCTTCCCCGCGTTAAGAACGGGAGGCTC
>CADCPG010000219.1 GCA_902803255.1 uncultured Ruminococcus sp.
CAGGATATCGCGATACTCCTGTGCATCTCGCTGGCAGTCACGCCCGCGTTCAGGATGCGTTTCTGGAACATCGGGGCGGAAGGCCAGGTGCTTGCCGGATGCCTTGCCTGCGCGTACGCTATGTACAGGTTCGGCGGAGTCCTCCCCGAATGGCTGCTCATGATAGTCATGGCGGTCGTTTCGGTGCTCGCCGGCGCGATCTTCGGACTGATCCCGGCGGTATTCAAGGCCAACTGGAACACGAACGAGACGCTGTTCACTCTGATGATGAACTATATCGCGATACAGCTCGTCGAGTTCTTCCTCAAGATCGCCGACAAGTCGGGATCGAACACCGTCGGCCCCAGCATACTGTCGCACGGCTGGTATCCCACCCTCTTCGGGCAGAAATACCTGCTCAACATAATCGTCGCGGCGGTCCTCACCGTGCTCATATTCTTCTACCTGAATTACACGAAGCACGGCTATGAGATCTCCGTCGTCGGCGAGAGCGAGAACACGGCAAGGTACATCGGCATAAACGTAAAGAAGGTCATCATCAGAACTATGATCCTCTCGGGCGCGATCTGCGGTCTCGTCGGCCTTCTGATAGTGGGCGGGACCTCGCACTCGATCGACTCGAACATCGTCGGCGGCCGCGGATTCACCGCCATCATGGTATCGTGGCTGGCGAAATTCAATCCTGTCATGATGACGCTGACGTCGTTCCTGCTGGTCTTCCTTGAGCGCGGAGCGGGCGAGGTGAGCACCAAATTCGGCTTCAACGCGTCCTTCTCCGATATCATCTCGGGGATCATACTTTTCTTCATAATCGGCTGCGAATTCTTTATCAACTATCAGGTCCATATCAACGCCGGAAGGAAAAGAGCCGGCGAGCCGGAGAAGGAGGTGAGCGGACAATGATCGACGGGAACGTCATAGTCTCCTTCATATCGCGCGCGGTGCTCCAGGGGACGCCGCTGCTGCTCGGCTCGACGGGTGAGATCATCACCGAAAAATCGGGCAACCTCAACCTCGGCATACCCGGCATCATGTATACCGGCGCCATCTCCGGCGTCATAGGCGGATTCTTCTACCAGAACAGCGTGTCGCGCGTCAATACCGCGCTCGCGATAATCATCCCGCTGCTCTGCTGCCTCGCCGGATCGCTGCTCGTATCGCTGATCTATTCCTTCCTGACCGTCACGCTCAGAGCAAATCAGAACGTGACCGGTCTTGCGATCACCACCTTCGGCGTGGGCATCGGCAACTTCTTCGGCGGATCGCTGATCAAGATCACCGGAAGCTCGGTGCCCTACCTGTCGCTCACCTCGATCGCCAAGGCCTTCAAACACACGCTGCCCTTCGCGTCGAGGCTCGGCTGGTTCGGAGAACTGTTCCTGAACTACGGGTTCATGGTGTATCTCGCGGTGATCATCGCGCTGGTGGCGTCATACATACTCAAGCACACTCATCTGGGACTGCAGCTCCGCGCGGTCGGCGAGAGCCCCGCGACGGCCGATGCCGCCGGCATAAACGTCACGGCGTACAAGTACTTCGCCACCTGCATAGGCGGCATGATCGCCGGTCTCGGCGGCCTCTACTACGTAATCGACTACTCCAACGGGATCTGGTCGAACGACGGCTTCGGAGACCGCGGCTGGCTGGCCATCGCGCTGGTCATCTTCGCTATCTGGAGGCCGGACATGAGCATCCTTGGCTCGTATCTGTTCGGCGCGCTGTACATCCTGCCGAACTACACCAGCGTCAGCCTGCAGAGCCTGCCTCTGTTCGAGATGCTGCCGTACGTCGTGACCGTCGTGGTGCTAATCACGGTGAGCCTGCGCAAAAAGCGCGAGCACCTGCCTCCCGCCTCCTTAGGACTGTCGTATTTCAGGGAAGAGCGGTAGTTCGTCGCGTCAGGCAGATGAAGATCATAAAGTACCGGATCATCGATTCGACATACGCGGAAGCCGGCCGTCTATCGGACGGCCGGCTTCCCGCTGGCGAATATCTCCTCCTGGCCGACGGACAGACGGCCGGACGGGGCAGGGGAGACCACACTTTCCATTCGCCTCCCGGAAACGGGATCTACGCGACGCTGCTCATAATTCCCTCCGCCCCCGTCGACGCCTCCCTCACAGAGAAGATCACCGAGGCGGCGGCGGTATGTCTTACCGAAGCCGTCGACGCCGCGACGGGCTACGGCGAGAGGCTGTCGGTCAAGCCGATAAACGACCTGATGTTTGACGGCCTGAAATACGGCGGGATACTGTGCGGTGCCAAGGTATCCGAGACCGACGGCAGAAAGCTTCTCGCTGTGAAGATCGGCTACGGGATAGATCTCGGGCAGGCGGAGCTGCCGCCGGGGGCGGTCTCGCTGAACTGGACCGGAGACGCCGGCGCGCTGGCGGCCGACGGAGCGGAGCGGATCGTCTCGCGCTTCCGCCGCGGCGTCATCGGAGAGACGGAGGACGGCTCGGGTACTGCTCCGGAAGGGATACTCGACCGGGAACTCGAAGA
>CADCPG010000220.1 GCA_902803255.1 uncultured Ruminococcus sp.
AGGTCTCGTCGAGGCGGCGGACAGATACCGGAAACCCCGGCGAAGGACACTCAGGCGGATCGCCGTCGCCGCAGCCGCGGCGGCCGCAGTCATCGCCGCAGCCATTCTTATCCCGGCGCTCTTCCGCAGCGACAGATACACTTTGTATTACGTAAAGCCGGAAGTCCTGGGGGAATATCCGATCGATCTTTCGGGATGGTCTGATATCTCGAAATACAGCGATAAGCTCAGGCGCCGGGAACGGGAGGCAAAAAAAGACGAAGCGATTACGGAAGGGAAGCTATTGACACTCGATCTCCTCGGCGAGAAGATCGAAGTCACGAGCTACACATACAACAGTTATTACGATCAGTATTATGTAAAGAATGCCGACCGTTCCGGCGGTACGTTATACCCCGGATCCTTCAGAGTCTCTGCAAAGACGGGAGCAGTCGAAGAATTTCACAGGAATATTAAGATGTTTCCTGAGATGGCCGCCGGAATGAACGACGACATAATCACCCCCGAAGAAGCCGCCTCAAGAGCGAAAAAAGTGATAGAGGAAGTTCTGGGCGAAAAGGGGAAGCGGCTCGCCGCTGGCGAACCGATACTTGATTATTTCCCTGACGAACGCGGTATCAAGGGCTGGGGTCAGGTCTATCGCGTTTCTTTTGACCGTGAGACTGTCGACGGATGGCAGCTCGGCGGATCGGGCCACGTGTATGTGGGCGGAAAGGGTGATATCATCGGTTTCGGTGTCACGGCTCTCTCCCTGCGCGTCGAACCCGACGAGCTTCCGCCGGATTTCAGCGACGAAAAGATCATGGGGATCATAAAAAACAGCATGAAAGACCCGGGGGCGGAATATGTGATCGAACAGAAACATGTGATTAAGGAACTCGGGAGGCTCTACGCCAGGTGTTATTTCATCCCCGTCACCGACGGCGTCCGGGGCAACGGATACTCGCTGTATATACCGCTTGACTGAGCTGTGAGGTGCCGAAAAAAGCTTACAGGCGGTCTTTGACCCCGAAAACCGGAGTCATTCCCGGGACACGCGCTTGACAATCCGTCCCGCATTTGTTATAATAACAGCCAAAGGATTTTGAATTTCTTCTCCGGTAAGCTGATCAATCCGATCTGATGGTGATAAAGATGAAAAATGCGATAAAAACGACTGCGGGACGAGCCGTTTCGCTCGTCCTCGCGCTCGTCTGCGCGTTCTCGCTGCTCGGATGTGAAAACGGGGGTGGCGGGCCTGTGCCGGCCACCGGGTATGACGGGACCGAAGTCCCGGCGTCCGGAACTGAGGGAGCGACTCCGGTGTCGCCCGATCCGTCATCCGTTTTTCTCGGAAACGCGCCGATATCCTCGTATAAGATAGTTTTCGACGAGGACTCCCCCTGCTCTGTCGGAGCCGCCCATATCATCGCGGAGGCTCTTTTTAAATACTGCGGAGTATCGCTGCGGCTTATCCCCGATCCCGCTTTTACCGGCCCTGACGAGATATCCGTCAGGGAAAAGGATTCGTCGGGACTGTATACCGATGACGTAGGGTACGGGATCTCGACCGACGGCGGCGGGATGACGGTCACAGGTGCGACGCCTCTGCTTATCGAATACGCGGCGCGACGTCTTGCCGCCGAAATAAAAGAGCTGGGGACCGGTTTCGCCGACCTGCCCGCGGGTTTTTCGCTGTCCGGAACGGCCGGCGGCGAGCTTTTGTCGGACGATCCCGGGAGCAGGACAAGCCGCACGCCGGGTTCGGATATCCGGGTCATGTCCTTCAATATCCTCCACGAGAATTACAACGACCGCCTGCCGCTGACCGAGAGAGCCCGGAAGGTGGCGTCGGTGATTTCGGCATACCGTCCCGACGCAGCCGGTCTTGAGGAGGTCAGCGAGGCGTGGCACGAGTCGCTCGATTCGCTCTTCGGAGGCAGTTACGCTTTCATTCCCGACGACATCCCCGGCGCCGGGCCGAGTTATTCCACTGTCATTTACAACACTTCAACAGCTGAACTGCTCGGTTACGGGACGACGGTATATGCCGCAGCGACCAACAGTCAGCTGCGCAATCTGACCTGGGCGCGTCTGCGCCGG
>CADCPG010000221.1 GCA_902803255.1 uncultured Ruminococcus sp.
CATCTTTCATCTTTATTATTATATCATATTTTACCACTTTATTGCAGTAAATTTTGACGGATTGATCAAATGTTTTTGAACGTATGATGAAAAAACACCGCCGGCTGGCCAAACCGGGAAAAAAGTGATATAATAATAGACAAATAACCGTTCAGCAGGGAGATCAAACACATTTGTCAGAAACAGCTTTCGATTACATCGTAATCGGCGCCGGTAACGGAGGGCTCGGCGCCGCTCTCACGCTTGCGAAGACGCGCCGGGTGCTGCTCCTGGAGCAGCACAATCTGCCGGGCGGCTGCGCCACCAGCTTCACAAGAGGGAGGTTCGAGTTCGATCCGTCGCTCCACGAGCTCTGCTCGGTCGGGCCCGAGGAGGCTCCCGGAAACATCAGGAAGATGTTCGAGGGATTCGGCGTGGACGTCGACTGGGTCAGGATCAACGACTGCTTCCGCGTCATATCCTGTTATTCCGACGGAACTCCGATGGACGTCACCATGCCGTCGGGCCGCACGGAGTTCATCGACGCCATGGAGAGGTACGTTCCGGGCAGCCGTCCGTATATGGAAAAGATGTTCCGTCTGTTCGACGAAACATCCGCCGCCACCGATTATTTTCTCGAGACGAAGGACCAGAGCGTGCGGTACATGCTGAAGAATTTCCCCAACTTCCTGAGGGTGGGCTCGTATTCGGTGCGCTCGGTCTTCGCGGCGCTGAGACTTCCCGACAAGGTCCAGGACATCATGTCAACCTACTGGACCTATCTCGGAGTGCCGCTCGAGCATCTCTCGTTCTTCCACTATACCAACATGGTGCAGACATACGTCGACCGCGGAGCTTATATCCCGCGGAGGACTTCGCACGAACTGAGCCTGCGCCTCGCCGAGCGCTTCCGCGAGCTGGGCGGGACGCTGCTGTACAACACAAGAGCGGAAAAGATTTTATTCGAGGACGGAAAGATCGCCGGAGTGAAGACGAACCGCGGAGAGTTCCGCGCTCCCCGGGTGCTCGCGAACATCAATCCGGATATCGTTTACGGCCATATGGTGCCGCGCGAATACGTGCCGTCGCGCGAAAAGCGGCTGATCACCGCCCGCCGGGGCAGATACGGCGCCCGCATGATAGGGGTTTACGTCGGTCTCGACAGGACCGCGGAGGAGCTCGGTATTAAAGACTATTCGCTCTTCCTGCCGGGCGGGTCCGACTCGGAGGTCGAGTACCGCAGGATCATGCACGGAATGAAGACCAACGAGTACATGGTCACCGTCTGCCCCAATGTGGCGGTGCCCGATTTTTCGCCTCCCGGGACCTGCGTGTTCAACATAAACACGCTCGCGGCGCCGGAAGAGTGGAGCAGTCTCGAAGAGAAGGATTACTTCTCATTTAAGGAAAAAGTGGCGGAAAAGCTGCTGAAGAGGCTCAGAGACAGGGCCGGGATCGACCTTATTCCGCACATCGAGGAGATATCCGTGGCCACGCCCTGGACCTTCGCGCGGTATCTGGGCGTGCCCGAGGGAGCCGTCTACGGACACGAGCCCAACTCGTGGGACGGGATCATGGCCCGCAGCATGGCGTCCGACAGAGAATCGGTGCCGGGACTGCGGATCGTCGGCGCCTCGGGAAAGATGGGAGCCGGATACGGCAGCGCATATCTCAGCGGAGCGGGTGAAGCCGAAGCCATGCTTGCCGGCGAGGCGGACGCCGCCGGCGCCGGGAAAAAGAAAGGCAGGGGCCGGAAATGAGCCGCTTAAAGGTAAAAGAAAAGCTCGAGAAGCTGAAGATCAGGGTCTCGAACAGCAGCCTGCGCGACATCCTGCGCACCAAAAACCTGTCGAAAAAGCGTGAGGAAACGATCGCCGCGGCGCCGGAGAGCACCGCGGACGGGACCTTCGCGATAAACGCGCACGCGCGTCATCTCCATCCCGACAGCCTCCGGCTCGTCGTGCGGAACATAGAGGAAAGACTGGCCGGCGGAGCCAAGAGCTACCTGCTCGTCGCGGACGGCGGCGGCCCGCTGCCCGGGTTCCGGGCGGGCCAGTACCTGTCCTTCCGTTTCACGGCCGGAGGCAGCAACGTTACGAGGGCGTACTCGATCAGTTCGTCCCCGGCCGACGCCGCGAACGGCTTTTACATCGTCACGGTCAAGCGCACCCCGGGCGGATTCGCCGGAAACGCGCTGCTCGACAGCCTTAAGGTCGGCGACAGGATCGTCTCGTCCGCGCCCGAGGGCAATTTCTTCCACGAGAAGCTCCGCGACGGCGATAATATCCTTGCGATAGCCGGAGGCTCGGGGATCACTCCCTTCGTATCGATGGCCGGGGCGATCCGCGACGGCACCGAGGACTTCGGCCTGACTCTCCTCTACGGAGCAAAAGACCGCGGCGGCCTGCTCTACCGCGAGCAGCTCGACCGCATCTCCGCCGTCTGCGGCAGAGTCAGGGTCGTTTACGTGCTCGAGGAGGGGGCCGACGCGGACAAAGGCGAGGAAAGCGGCTTTATCACGGCGGATATCATAAGGAAATACAAACCTGAAGGCGACTGCGGGGTATTCGTCTGCGGCTCGGCCGCGATGAAAAGATATATCCGCGGACAGCTTGCGGAGCTCGGGATACCGTCCCGTCTGATACGCGCCGAGGGCTCGCCTTTCGACGGCGACCTGACGGAGCAGCCGGGCTATCCGAAGGCCGGAGGGCTGCCGGATACTTTCCCGCTGACGGTGCGGCTCGGGCTCGGCGAGACCGTCATCGAGGCGCGGCGCGACGAACCTCTGCTCGTGTCGATCGAGCGGGCGGGCATCGCGGCGCCGTCGCGATGCCGTTCGGGCGAGTGCGGCTGGTGCAGAGCGAAGATCGTCTCGGGGGACGTCTATGTCCCGCCCGAGTACGACGTCTCCCGCCGCAGGATGGACCGGGAGTTCGGATACGCGCACATCTGCTGCACCTTCCCGCTGTCCCCCGTGACAGTCGAGATCTGCTATACCTGACCTGCCGGAGAGCCGGCTATCCGTTTTTGCGCGGCAGCCGCATCATGAGCGCGGGGCCGTTCTCCCGGAGCCACCTTTCGCATCTGCGGTAGTCGGGAAAAGCCGCGACGACCCCGGCGTAAAACCTGTCCGAGTGGTTCATCTCCTTCAGATGGCAGAGCTCGTGCACTACGACGCTGTCGAGGACTTCGGGTGGCGCCAGCATCAGCAGACAGTTGAAATTCAGGTTGCCGCGGCTGCTGCAGCTGCCCCACTTGGTCCTCTGCGCCCTGACGGTCAGCCTTCCGTAGGAAACGCCGACGATCTTTGAGTAATGATCCGCCCGGGCCGGGATGACGGTCCGGGCAGTTTCGGCGAGAGCTTTGAGCTCTTCCGCGGTAAGCGGTTCGATGTCCGGGAGGGCTTTTTGCCTCTCGGCTTCTTTTTTCATATGCTTTTCGATCCATTCGCCGTGCCGCGACACGAACTCCTCGATGTCGCGGCAGGGCGTCCGCAGCGGGGATCTGACGATGACCTCGCCGTTTTTTATCTCAATCGACAGCGTTTTTCTCCGGCTGCGGACGATCTTGTCGATCCGGTACATCCAGCTCTGATTACTGCTTTTTTCTGTTCTTCTTCTCGCGGAGCGCGAGCTGGCGGAGCTTAAGGCCGGTGTTGTAGAAATCCTTGTTCGAGCAGCCGGCTCTGCCGCCTCCGGCGCAGGCGCAGGCGCACGCACAGGCGCAGGCGCAGGAGCTGTGAGCGCACGAACTGTGCGCGCAGGAGCTGCTTCTGGAAGAAGATGAAGAAGACGAAGAGGAGGAGAAGCGCGGGAGGACCACCGGCACCACATGCACCCGCATGAAGGTGTTGGGATCGGTGCTGTAGCGGTAGTCGCCGTCGGTCGTGTGCTTCTTCATATCCTCCGGGATCTCCTCTTCGGTGACCGTCTCCCGGCTCTTGACGAAGCTTCTTCCGCAGTATTCGCAGTTTTCCTTGCCCTCCGGACGCGGCGCGCCGCAGCCCTGGCAGGCGGGATAGTACACTATCTTCTCGCGGGTGACCTTTTTCGTCGTTTCGCCCGAGAAGCTCGAGGTCCTGCTGAACACGCCTTTGCTCAGCAAAGCTATGATGACAAGAAAGACGGTGATGAAAAATCCGAAAGTGAACAGGGATGATATGATCCCCAGAGCGATGCTTCCGAAGTCGGCTCCGCCGTAGTCCTGATCTCCCGTATCGATGGTCTTGGTCTCGTCGAACGCGAAGGCGTCATTCGGATAGGTGACGCTGACGGTCAGCTTTTCGCCGTCGGAGAGCGAGCTCTCCCAGGTGTAGTATCCTGCGCTGTCGACGGTGCACGACGGACTCATCGACGTCGCTCCCCTGCTGTTCCACTTGAGCGAGAAGCTGTCGACGTCGATGCCGTCGAACCAGCCGGGCGTGAACTGATATACCGTCTCGCCTTCGGTAAGATAGTTCATCTGGTACAGATAGTCCTGAACGAAGCTGAAATCGAAGGATATGACCTCGTCCTTAAAGTATTCCCGGTCGAAATCGACGCGTATGAAGCTGCCGTAGTCGGAATAGTACCCGATCGACGAGATATTGTCCGAGAGCGCCTGTACCGACGAGCAGTGGTCGTTGGGTATGCCGATCTTGACCCAGGATAGGGGGCCTTCGCTGTCGGAATCGAGGACCTTCCACTCGATGTGGCAGTTGAAGAAGACGGTGGCGTCGTCGTTAATGTCCGCCCTGATGCTGTAGACGAGGATCTCGTCGAGGGCGGCCGCCGAAGCCTGAAAAGGCATGATGAAGACGGTGAGCAGCGAGACGAGCAGGACTGCCGCCGCGGCGGAGATCCTTTTTACCGAAGCCGTTTTTTTCATTCCGCTCTCACCTCCGATCCCGCGTTCTTTTTGACTCTCAGCGGGCATTCGCCCTCCATCTTCGCCGAATAATCGCGGCGCGCCGCGCACGCTTCGCTGTTCCAGATCCTGTCCCAGCCGGTCTCGAGGAGGTTCCCGAGCGGTTCGCCGTCGAGCCAGCTCTGGCAGGGGACCGCGTTCCCGCCGGGCGTTACGGCCATGTTTGAGAGGCACGCGCCGCACGTCGGGGCCGCGATGCCGATCTCTTCGCAGAATCCGGCGGGCACCCATCCGGGCGAGGTGAAGTTTATCTCCATTCCGTTAGAGAAGCAGTAGCCGGCGGCGCCGGCGAGTATCTCCTTTATCTCGTCCTCCGAGAGCTGCAGGCGCTCGGATTCCCCGGTCCGCGCGTTTCCGGTCGTGATGAGACCCGAGCAGGTGACGTAGATGACGCCCTTATCATGCAGGAACTCAAGCGTCTTCAGGTAGTCGCGGTTGAGCGTGCAGAGCGGCGTGTTTACGCTGAGGCTCATTCCGGCGGCGAGCGCGTTTTCGATGGCCGCGACGGTCCTCGCGTACTGCGGGGCGCCGACGAGCGTGTTGTGGACGGCCTCGTCGGCCGAATAGAAGGTGATCTGGAGGCTGTCGAGCGACGCCTCCTTCAGTTTTGAGACGTATCCTTCGTCGAGCAGCACGCCGTTCGTATTGAGGCGTGTGATGAACCACCTGGCGTAGGCGATGAGCTCAAATAGGTCGGGACGCATCGTCGGCTCGCCTCCGGTGAAGGTGACCTGCGTCACTCCGGCGTCGCGGAGGATGTCGATGATCCGCTTCCATTCTTCCGTCGTAAGCTCCGCCTCGGAGGAGTGGACCTGCCCGGCCGCGTAGCAGTGCACGCAGTGCTGGTTGCAGTTCCAGACGCCGTTCTTTTCCATCGCGCTGACCATGAGGTCCATCCGGTGCGGGGCGCGCATGAAGGGCGCGTAGTCGCCGATCGAGATGTAGCCGATCTGCTCGTCCGGTTCTTCGCCGCGCGCGATCTTTGTGAAAGTGTCCATGATCGTGTAGATGTCGCGGTCGGTCTTGCGTCTGCCGAGCAGGGGATATACCTTCCTCACCGCGCGGCAGGCCGCTTTTCTTATGAGCGCCGCCTCTTTGTCTGATACCGGGTGTCCCGAGTATTTGTTGACCTCTTTTATGAACTCGCAGAGCAGGATGCTCCAGGAGACTCCGACGGGGATTATGTCCTGGCCGTTGATTATCGCCAGGCTCGGCGCGATCTCGTCCCCCGAAACGACGGGCGGGACGAGGTGTATCCGCACTGCTCCCGGGCCTTCGGGGTTCAGCGTGGTGTGAAACACCTCTCCGAAGTTCGAGCGCGCGTATCTCAGCTCGCGTTTGGTTGCCTTCATCCGGTTTTCCTCCGTATTTCCGCCGCGGTCTCCCGGCCGCCTGCACCGCGGCGGACGGCCCTTCGTACCCTGCCGCCCGGCGCGCTCCGGCCGGAAGCGCGTTTTTAAAGTAGTATTATTTAACTATATTATATCACAACAGGCTGCTTTTTTCAAAAAAAACACCGAGGCGGTTGAAAAACCGGGGCATTTATGCTATAATTCACATGTAATTGTTTATTCGAACAGGAGCAATGCCAGCATGAAAAAAATATCAGGTATCATACCCGCGCTCATCACGCCGTTTAACAAGGGAGGCAACGTCGACTTCGACTCGCTGGGACAGCTCGTCGAGAAGACTCTCGCCGGCGGAGCCTCGGGCTTCTACGTCACCGGGACATCGGGCGAGGCGTTTCTGCTGTCCGACGCCGAACGCCGCGACATCCTCCGCTTCGTCGCCCGGGTCAATAACGGCCGTGCGGTGCTCATCGCACACGTCGGCGCGATGTCGACAGGCAAGGCCTGCGCCTTTGCCCGGATCGCCGCCGAGGCGGGCTACGACTGCGTATCGTCGGTCGCCCCGATCTACAACCCCTACACCTTCGAAGAGATCAAAAAGTACTACCTCGACATCGCCGACGCCTCCGGGCTCCCGATGTTCGTCTACAACTATCCGGCGGCGTCGGGCGTGAATTTCAGCGCCGCGAACATTGCCGAGCTGCTCTCCGACAGCCGGTTCGTCGGTGTAAAGCACACCTGCTCCGACTATTTCATGCTCCGCAAACTGAAGACGGCCTTCCCCGACAGGATACTGCTCAACGGCTACGACGAGACCTTCCTCGCCGGCCTGGCGATGGGCGCCGACGGGGCCGTCGGCACGACGTTCAACTTCATGCCGGAGAAGATGCGCAGCGTCTTCGATCTGTTCGGGCAGAGCAGGATCGCCGAGGCGGGCGAAGTCCAGAAACAGGCCGACGTGATCATCGCCGCCCTGATCGAAGCCGGAGTCATACCCGGCACCAAGGCCATCCTCACCGCCATGGGGATCCCATGCGGAGACGCCAGAGCGCCGTTCGCGCCGCTGTCGAAGGAGAAGAGAAAGAAGCTCCTCGACACGGTGATGCCCCTCATCTGAAGCCTTGTATTCCGTACAGCACATAATATGGATCGGCATCTGCATCGCCGTGATCGGAATCTCGCTGCTGCTGATCCGCAGGTATAAGCCTGACGAGAAGACGGTATTCACCGCCGCGTGCGTGGTTTGCCTGCTGTCAGAGGTCGCCAAGGTCCTCTCGACGGTAAAGATGCTGCCGCTGGCCGACGGCTCGACCTGCGTGCCGTTCATCGACCGCCAGGAGCTCCCGCTGCACCTCTGTTCGATCCAGATCATATTCATTCTCGTCATAAGATTCGTTCTGCGGAAGGACAGCGGCCTCAAGACGTCGCTGCTCGGGTTCATGTTCCCGACGATGACTATAGGCGCCCTGTTCGCGATCTTCCTGCCGTCGGTCTTCTCGAACATACC
>CADCPG010000222.1 GCA_902803255.1 uncultured Ruminococcus sp.
AACCATCTGTCGTAGTATTCGCCCGCGGAACCCGTCTTGCCGGCGACGTCTATCCCGGTGAGCTTTCCGAAGCTCAGGTCCTTTGCGGTACCTTCGGTCGTGACCTTGTTCAGGATGAGGTTCATGATCGCGGCGGCGTCCTCGCTTATCGCGACCTTCCCGTTGTATCCGTTCTCGAGGATGATGTTGCCCTCGCTGTCGGTCACCTTGAGGTAGGAGTGCGGCTCGTTGTATATGCCGCTGTTAGGGAAGATAGAGTAGGCGGCGGTGATCTGTCGCAGCGATATGCCGAAGTTGAGCTGGCCGAGGCCGAGAGCGGCATATCCGATGTCGGTCACGGTTCCTCCTCCGGCAACGCTCTTCGCCGCTATGATGTCGGTCATGCCGAGGACGTCGTGGCAGAAGTTATATGAGTTCTGAAGTCCGATCTTCGAGAGGAGCTTGACGGGTATCGTGTTGAGAGAGTGTGTCAGCGCGTACGCGACGGTCGTCAGTCCGCGGTAGTTGTTCCCGCCGAAGGTCTCGGCGTTCTTGGGCCAGCCCGTCGCGCTCTGCACGAAATCGAAGGGCGAGTCCTCGACGACCGTCGCCCAGTTGATGAGCCCGGAGTTGATCCCCTGTCCGTATACCGAGAGCGGCTTTATCGACGAACCCGGCGCCCTCTTCGTCTGGGTGGCGAAGTTGAGCACGCGGTTGCCCGTCTTCTCTCTGCGGGCGCCGACGACCCCCAGCACGTCTCCCGTGTAAGGATCGATGACGATCGCCGACGACTGGACTATCATCCCCGACGATGAAGCCGGGAACCTGCTGTCGTCCAGGTATATCGCCTCGAGGTGCTTCTGTATCTTCTCGTCCTCGAGGGAGTATATCCGGAGTCCGCCGTTGTAAACCATGAGGGAGGCGACCTGCCTCGAGTATCCCTTCTCAGACACGAGGTCGTCGATGACATCCTCGATGACCATGTCGGTATACCAGGAGTTGATGCCCTTTGACTGCAGTTCGCTCAGGTTCTCCGACGACGACGGTCTCTTCAGCACGAGGTCCTTGCCGTGCGCCTCCTCGTATTCGCGCCTCGTGATCAGCTCCTGGTCGAGCATCTCGTAGAGGACGGTCTCGCGTCTCTCGCGGTTGTGCTCCGGAAAGACGATCGGGTTGTAGTATGAGGGGTTCTGCGTGATGCCGGCGATGGCGGCGCACTCGAGGAGCGAGAGCTCGCTCACGTCCTTAGAGAAATAGTTGTATGCCGCGGCCTGGACTCCGTAGTAGGTGCTTCCGAAGTTGGCCACGTTCAGATACATCTCGAGGATCTCCTCCTTGTCCTTCTTGGTCTCGAGGTTGAGGGCCCAGAAGATCTCCTGTATCTTTCGCTGTATCGAGTATTCGTCTTTGCCCGTGTTGTTCTTGATCAGCTGCTGCGTGATAGTCGATCCGCCGTAGTTGGCGTTGTCGAAGCTGACGAAGAAGTTGAGCCCGGCGCCGAAGGTGCGCTTCCAGTCGACGCCGTTGTGCGTCTTGAACCGCTTGTCTTCGATGGCGATCACCGCGTTTATCAGGTTCTCGGGTATCTTGTCGTAGGTAACGTATTCGGAGTCCCTGCCGCCCGATATCTTCTCGCCCTCGATGAGCACCGCCTCTCCCTCGCGGTTCACCCTGTCGGTGAAATCATAGCGGTAGATCGACGTTGTCGAGGTGCTCGAAGCCGCCGAGATGTTGAAATACGAGAGGTCCACCTCGGTGTCGACGTAATTTCTGATATATACAGTGAAGGCGCAGCCGATGATTATCCCGGTGAGCACCGCGATCAGTATGACGGTTATGAGCACGTCCGCTATCACCTGAAGCAGGATCCACAGCGCGTGGAGCGTCTTCTTCCAGGCCTTCTTCAGTTCTTCGATCCAGTTGATTCTTGATTTTTCCATTCTGCCATATCTGCCTTGACGGCGAAAGCCCGCTCCCGAGTGCGTTCCCGGAGCGGAAATATTATCCCGCAATTAATAATGATACCACATAATCGTGAATAATTTATGAATGAATGCCGAATTACACCCGATTTGCCGGCGCTTTGGTCTTCACGGCGACGTTGTCCTCCCCCGCTATCCTCCGGAGTTCGGATATGAGATACGCGGAGGCGTCGACGCCCCCTTCTCTCCGGTACTCGCCGGTGTCCGACGAATATATGCTGAAGGGGCATTCCCCCGAGAAGATCCCGGCGAGGTTTATCACCTTCATCGCGACTGCCGAGTCGCGCGACGGCACCCTCACGTATACCGCCGAAGGTGTGCCGGGAGGATCTGCGCAGCCGCGTGAGTCAGCGTCGCCGCGGGGCGCTGCGGGCACGTCGGGGGCGAAAGTGAATCCGGTGTATTCCTTTTCCATCCTGCGGAGGGCGTCGGCAGGGTATTCGGGCAGCGTCTTCCGTGTCTCTACGCCGTTCTCTCCGGCGCCCGGCATTTCCGAGAAGATGTCCATCTGTCCGTCGATGCCGCCCCGGCGGAGCTCTGTGACGCGGCGCAGTTCGGCGTCGAGCGACGCCTCGAGCTCCGACCTCGGAAGGCCGGTCGAATCGGCGGCACCCGATCTGATTATTCCCTCCAGCGCCCGTCTGCCTGGCGACAGGTCTTCGATCGCCGATATCAGGGCTCCGATCGAGCGGTATCCGCCCTCCGGTCGCCTGGCTGCGATCGCTTCCGCCAGCTGGACGCCCACGCCCTTTACCGCGCACAGTCCGAAAACCACTGTCCTCTTTTCCCTGTCGTATACGAACATCGCGCCGCCCGAATTGATGTCGGGACGCCCGAGCGCTATGCCGCTCTCCGCCGCTTCTCCTGCGTAGAGCGCCGTTTTGTCGGGGCTGCCGATGACGGAATTCATCAGCGCCGCCGCGTATTCCCCGGGATAGTGGGCCTTGAGGTAGGCGGTCCTGAAGGTGAGCAGCGCGTATGCCACCGCGTGGCTCTTGTTGAAGGCGTAGCCGGCGAATGACGACATGTCGTCGAAGATGGCGCCGGCATCCGATGGCGACAGCCCGCGCTCCGCGGCTCCGGCGATGAAATCGCTGCGTTCGGCCTCGAGCGCCGCGGCCTTTTTCTTCGACATCGCGCGGCGCACGATGTCCGCGCGTCCCGCGCTGTAGCCGGCAAGGATGCGGAAGACAGACATCACCTGCTCCTGGTATACGATGCAGCCGTATGTCTCACGCAGCACCGGTTCGAGGAGCGGATGCGGGTATTTCACCGACGACGGGTCCGCTCTCCCCTCGAGATACTTCGGGATAGAGTCCATGGGTCCCGGACGGTAAAGCGCTATCGCCGCGGCGAGATCCTCTATGCACCTGGGCCTGAATCTCATCACCGTCCTGCGCAGCCCCTCTGATTCGAGCTGGAATATGCCTGCGGTCCGGCCGCGCGATATCAGCGCGTAAGTCTGCGTGTCGAGCAGATCGGCGTCAGCAGCGCGGAAGCCGGGCAGAAATCTCCCGACGGCCTCCTCGGTGTCGTTTATAACGGTCAGGTTGCGAAGGGCGAGAAAGTCGAATTTGAGCAGGCCCAGCTTCGCCACGGTGTCCATGTCGTATTGAGTGAGCGTCATGCCGCCGTCGCGCAGGACGGGCAGGTATTCGCTCGCGGGCCTGTCGGTGATCACGACGCCCGCCGGATGGACAGACATGCTGCGCGGCAGGCCTTCGATCATCTTCGCGTACCCGAACGCCCGGGCGGACCCGGGATGCGACGCCAGCTCACCGCGCAGGGCCTTCCCGGTCTCTTCGGAAGAAAGCGAGACGGTATCTCCGGACGGCAGGAGCGAGCACAGCCTGTCGGCGTCTGCGGCGTCGAGGCCGCAGATCCTCGCGGCGTCGCGGAGAGCCGCCTTGGCGGCAAGACGGACGAAGGTCACGATGTGGCAGACCCTGTCCGCTCCGTACTTCTCCGTTACGTAGTCGATCATCTCGTTGCGGCGCGTATAGTCGAAATCGATGTCGATATCGGGCATGCTGACCCGTTCGGGATTGAGGAAGCGCTCGAAAAAGAGCCCGTATCTCAGCGGGTCTACGTCTGTGATACCGGTCGCGAACGCGACAAGGCTGCCGCAGCCCGAGCCCCTCCCGGGACCGACCGGCAGGCCTGTGCTCTTCGCGTGAGCGACGTAGTCGGCGACGATCAGGAAGTAGTCGTCGAATCCGGTACTGCGTATCACCGACAGCTCGTATTCCGCTCTCTCGGTATATTCTTCGGGCGTATGTCCCTCCGCCGGGATCCTGCCCGACGCGAAAAGCCGCCCGATGCCGGCCTCGGTGTCTTTTCTCAGCCTCTCCGGAGCGGTCTCCCC
>CADCPG010000223.1 GCA_902803255.1 uncultured Ruminococcus sp.
CCTTCGCATTCCGGGGCCCCGGTCTGCAGCGATTCCGTCGAGTCGGTGAACACGGCTGAAACCTTCCCGGCGCCGGGGTAAAAACTCAGCCCGGTCGTCTGTTTCCCGCTGTCTGTCACGTCCGGAGCGGCCGTGCCGTTCCCGTGCAGGCGCACGGCGACTCCCTCTCCGTCCTCAGAGATCTTGAAGGCCGACACCTCGGCTCCCGTTACCTTCAGTGCCGAAGCGCAGAGCGGCAGACTGCCGCCGTGCCGCGTCGCGGATACGGCAGGCAGCGGGTGGCGGAAATCAGACGAGAGGGCAGGTGCCAGTTCACCGCGGACGCCCGCCGCGGCGACCCCTATGCGGAAGACGTGTATCCCGCGTTCGGGATACGGGTCGGGGTCGTACGTCCCGCGGATGAGGGTCACCTTCGTCTCGCCTCCGTTGCTGCGGAAACCGTAATTCCCGCCCGACATCAGGGCCAGGCATTCGCCGTCCTCATTTCTGTTCAGCGGGACGATATAAGACTGGCAGGGGAGGTCGTATCCGGCATCCGCGCGGGACAGTCTCCCCATCGGGACGTCGGTGACCGCCCGGCCAGACGTCGTGTACGCCGCCGGGATCACGAACTCCAGCCTCGGGACGCTCGCGCCTTTTTCCGGCTTTTCGTCCCAGTCTGCCGTCACGGTGTACTCGAGCGTGCGCGAGCGCAGTCCGAGGCGGACTTTCACGTCGAGCTTTGACCTGCCGAAGGCGATCGAATAGCGGAGCTCATCCGACAGACCGGAGCGTGAGATGCCGCCGAAGCGGACGGGGCAGGTGCGGTTCAGGTCTTTTTTGTCTGTCGACTGCCCCTCGAGCCAGGCGGTCCTGCCGTGCGACGGCGGAGTTTCGCTGACGAGCCGGAAGTATCCTCCGCCCGCGGAGAGCTCCTCCCCTTTGACAGAGAACGATTTCAGTGTCATGTCGCCGCCGTCGAAGACCGCCCGGAGGAGGCCGTTGTCGAGCACCCTGTCCGAATCAGGCGACTCTGTGAAGGAGTCGTTCCCCTCGTGGGGGGCGGTGAGATGTCCTTCGGGCCTGCGCCGGCGCAGGACGACGGTCGTGTATCCGAACGCCGGGACTTCAACGAAAACCTCGAGAGTGATGAATCTGTGCCCCCAGAACGATTCGCGCGCGCCCGACAGCGAAAAGGGAAGAGGCTCGCCGCTGCCGTCGCTCACCTCGCAGAGCGACGTGTCGTATCCGTAGTCCCATACCTGTACGGAAGCCGTTTCGGCGCGGTCGCGGGAGGTCGGATTGAATACGGTGAAGATGCGGGTGCTCCCGCTGCCGCGCTCGGCGGAGGGAAGGAGGTATCCGTGCGACTCGTTCTGCGCAAAGCCGGCTCCCGCGCCCTCGGAGGTCCCTCCGGCGTCGCCCCAGGTCTGTATCGGCGACGTATCGGTCATGTCGGAGATCGCCCTCATCGAAGCCGACGCTCCTGTGCCGATATACGCCATCGCCGTATCGAACTGCTTCATCGCGTACTCGCGGGACTCGAGCCTGCATGTGCCGGTGATGATGTCGTGGAAGTGCAGGGAGAGAATGTTCCGCCAGGCCTCGCCGTACATATCCGGCGAGCCGCCCTCCCCGCCGAAGACCCTGTTCATCGCCGAGAGGGACTCCGCCTCGAACATTCTCGCCTCGGCGGTCCGGTTCGCTGCCTTTATGCGCGACTGCGAGGAGTAGCAGCCGGTGTAGAGGCAGTTGAGCTCGTGCTTTACCTCGGGCAGACTGCCGCTGATCTTTTCGGCCTCCGCGAAGAAGTCGCGGATCTTCCCGAACCTTATCGACGGGGTCAGCGGCCATGACGCGTACTCGGCGATCCGCTCTATGTCGCGCCTCGACGGTCCTCCGCCGTGGTCTCCCACTCCGTATACGCAGAGGTGTGTCTTCATTCCCGTCTTTCCGCAGAAATCGGCGACGGTCTCGAACTTCTCGGGCGAAACGGAGACGCTGTACCAGTCGTACTCGCAAAGGTTTATCGTGCTCCTGCCCGACGGCGCGACGTACCTGTACAGCTCTTTTTCGTATCCGCGGCAGTGGTACATGTATTTAATGCCGGCGTCCGCGAGGATCTCGGGCACATATGCCGAGTGGCCGAACGTGTCGGGCTCGAAGCACAGGTCGAAGTCGGAGCCGCTCAGACCGAGCAGCGGTATGAGGTATTTCCTCGCTTCGAGTATCTGCCTTGTCAGCGACTCGCCCGACGGCAGGTTCTTGTCGGGCTCCACCCACTCGGAGGCCGTGACCTCCCACTGACCGCTCTTTATCCGCTCTCTTATCTCGACGAGCATCGACGGACGGAAGAGCTCGACGATGCGGTAGAGAGACGCCTGCGACTGGGCGAAGGTGAAGGACGGGTACTCCTTCATGAAGTCGAGCACGGTGCGGAAGGTGTCGAGTGTCAGCGCGGCCGTCTCGTTGAAGCCCCATCTGTAGTTGATGTCGATATGCGCGTGAGCGCAGAAGATCTCCGAGTAGTCCTTCGCGACGGCAGACAGGGGCGCGAGGATGGCTTCGGCTTCCGCCGTGACGTCCGGCGTCACGGCGCCGCGCTCCTCTATCGCGCGGCATACCGTTCCCGCCGCCCTGTTCATGAGTCTTTCATCGACGCGCCGGTCGTATTTCGAGAGTATGTCGAGATATGTGAGCTCCGACGCGATGCGCAGGGCAGCGGGTCCGCGGTCTCTGTTCCCGTTTATCAGATCGAGTTTTTCACGCAGATTCTTTTCCATGTTCCGGGTCCCTCCGGCCTTCATTTTGAGTGATGTGCGGCGTCTTCAGGCTTTCTTCTCCGTCTTTATAACCGCGGTGGCGCAGGCGCACTCGCCGAGCCGGAAGCTGACGCTTCCGCCTCTGCATTCGGCGTCGCCGCGTTTTTCCGATTCGAGCGAATCGGTGAGCGCGGCGGACAGCTCTCCGGCTCCGGCCCAGAATCCGAGCTGCGCGCGCTTGTCTCCGCATTCGGTCATTCCGGAGTGCGCGGCTCCGTTCCCGTACAGGCGCACTGCGACTCCCTCTCCGTCCTCCGAGATCTTGAGGGCGGACACGGCGGCTCCTTCGACCGTGAGGGCGGAAGCCGAAAGCGGCAGCACTCCCGGATGTGACCTCGCCGACACCGCGCTGAGCGGGTGGCAGAAGCATGACGACAGTTCGGGCGCGAGAGCGCCGTCCGCGCCGGCGGCCGATATCCCTATCCGGATCTCGTGTATTCCGCGCTCGGGGTACGGGTCGGGATTGTATGCGCTGCGTATGAGGCTCACCTTGGCCGTCCCGCCGTCGAAGCGGTAGCCGTATTTGCAGTCCGTCATGAGCGCCAGGCATTCGCCTCCGTCCCCGGCGAGAGGGACGATATAGGACAGACACGGTATGTCGTGCGTGACCGCTTTTCTGACAAGACGCCCCATCGGCACGTCGGTCAGAACTTCGCCCCGGTCGGAGTATGCGACCGGCGCGACGAAGTCGAGCCTCGGGATCGACACGTCCTTTACCGGCTTTTCGTCCCAGTCGGCGGTCACGGCGAACTCGAGCGTGCGCGAGCCGCGGGGAAGGGAGACCTTCACGTCGATCTTCGAAGAACCGAATTCCGCGGTGTAGCGCAGCCCTGACGAGGTCTCTGTCGACGACATGCCGCGGAAGCGGACGTCGCACGAGAGGTTGATATTCGTTTCGGAGGCGGTGGGGCCGACGCGCCAGGCCGTCATCCCGTAGACCGGGTTTTCACTCGCCAGCCTGAAGTATCCTCCGCCGCGGACGAGCTCGCGGCCGCCCGCCGAGAACGACTTGAGGATCATCGTGCGGCTGTCGAATACGGCCCTGACTGTGCCGTTGTCGAGCACTTTGTCGTCGTCGTTTATGAATGCGTCGTTGTGTTCGTATGTACGCGGGATCCTCGTCACGAGGCCCTCGGGCTTTTTCTGCGAGAGAACGACGGTGGTGTAGCCGAACGGAGGCACGTCGACGGCTGCCTCGAGGCGGTTGAAGCGGTGCCCCCAGAACGACTCCTGACTGCCCGACAGGGTGAACGGAATCACTTCTCCCGAGCCGTCCCTCACCTCGCACAGCGACGTGTCGTACCCGTAGTCCCATACGGTGATGACCGCGTTCTCCCTCCGGCGGTACTGCGTCGGGTTGAAGACGGTGAAGATACGGGTGCTCCCGCTGCCGCGCTCGGCGGAGTGGAGGAGGTAGCCGCGCGCCGCGCTCTGGGCGAAACCGGCTCCGGCGCCCTCAGACGTACCGCCGGCGTCCGCCGGCGCGGGGATCCCCGACGTGTCGGTCATCGCCGAGATCCTTCTCATCGTCTCCGAGGCGACGGCCCCGACATGCGCCAGCGTGTCCTGGAACCTGCCCATGGCGAATTCCCTGGTCTCGACCGTTCCCGAGCCGGGGAGTATGTCGTGGAAGTGGTTGAACAGGATGTTGCGCCAGGCCCGGTCGAGGGCCGAGGGGGAGATGCCCTCCCCTCCGAAGATGCGGTCCATCGCCGAGAGCGCCTCGGCCTCGAATATCCTCGCCTCGGAGATGCGGTTCGACATCTTGATCCTCGACTGTGTAGTATAGCATCCGGTGAAGAGGTAGTTGAGCTCGTGACCGATCTGCGGCAGGCCGTCTCTTATCTTCTCGGCCTCGGCGAAGAGATCCCTGATCCTTCCGAAGCGGATCGATGGGGTGAGAGGCCACGACGCGTACTCGAGGATGTTCTCGATGTCGCGCCTCGACGGTCCTCCCCCGTGGTCTCCGACTCCGTACACGCAAAGGTATGTCTTTATCCCGTATTTTCCGCAGAAATCTGGAAGGATCTCGAATTTTTCGGTCGTGACGGTGCCGTTGTACCAGGCGTATTCGCAGTAGTTGAGCGTCTTTTTCCCCGACGGCGCGACGAACTCGTAGAGGCAGGGGAGGTCGTACCCCCGGCAGTGGTACATGTATCTCACGCCGGCGTCGGACAGGATCTCGGGCACGTATGCGGAATGACCGAAAGTGTCGGGATCGAAGCAGAGGTCGAAATCCCGGTCAGACAGGCCGAGCAGCGGCCCGAGGTACTTGCGGGTCTCGAGGACCTGCCTCGTCATCGACTCGCCGCTCGGCATGTTCTTGTCGGGCTCGACCCACTCGGCTGCGGTCACCTCCCACTGTCCGCTCCTTATCCTCTCCCTTATCTCGGGCAGGAGCGACGGGGCGAAGCGCTCGATTATCTCGTATACCGAGGCCTGCGACTGGGCGAAGGTGAATCCGGGATAATCGCGCATGAACCCGAGCACCGTCCGCACCGTGTCGACGGTCAGCGCGGCGGTCTCGTTGTAGCCCCACATCCAGTTCATGTCGATGTGAGCGTGAGCGGTGAAGATCTCGGTGTAGTCCTTCGCGACGGGGCAGAGCGGGGCGAGCATATCCTCGGCCGCCTCCGCGTCGGCGCGCGTCACGGCGCCGCTGCAGTCGAGGGCACGGCAGATGTGCTCCGCGGCAGCTCCGAGGAGATCCCTGTCGACCCTCGAGTCGTACTTCGCGAGCGCGGCGAGGTAGGACAGCTCTGACGCTATGCGCAGCGCGAATCTCCCTCTCTCCCTGTTTTCGTTTATGTATTTCAGTTTTTCCGAAAGCGTTCTTTCCATCTTTTTTTACCTCGCTGATCGTTCTTGATCGTTTCAGGAGCCAGGAGGCTCAGCGGCGTTTTTTTCCTCTGCTGCGCGCAATGCACGGCGCAGCGAGAGCCAGAGACGCCGCGATCCCGGCGATATGTGCGGCCGACGAGCATCCGCCCGTGATCCCGTCTCCTCCTTCACCGGTCTTTGGAGTTCCGGCCTCGGCCGAGGTGACTCCGGCCGGGGTGATCTCGGCTGCGGTGACTTCGGCTGTCGTAACGGTATGTCCGGTCTCCACCGAGAGAAGTTCTGTGACCTTTGAGTATCTGTCGCCGGACGACGTTTGCGAGGTGTAGGTGAAGAAGACCTTTGCGGTTCCGGTCGAGCCCGAGAAGGTCCCGCTCCCGGCGTCGAAGGAGACGCCGGTCCCGCCGTCGTCGACTACCGTCATCACCGCCTTTTTCGTCACGTCGAGCTCGTTCCCCTTGTATGTCAGCGCATATACTCCGTACCTGCCGTCGTCGCCGGCTCTGACGTACAGTTCTTTAATGTATGAGGAAACCCAGTCGGAATAGTTGGTGGTGATGCCGCGCGTGCCGGCGACGAAATATCTGTCGAAGTCTGCCCGCTTGTTCACCGTCCAGATCCAGGTGGTGATGCCGCGGCAGAAGAGGGCGCCGGTGAGTTTCGGTCCGAGAGAGCCCGATGCGTAGCTCGGGCTGTATACCGAGGCGGTCGGCTGGAGGGTGTCGAGCAGCGTCGACATCGTGAATACCGGGTCGTTCTCGTTCGGCGATACGCTGCTGTTGAGCCAGGCGACCGATATGTCGGGCATGAGCCTGCGCAGTGCGACGAGAGGCTCGGTGTGGAAGGAGATCACTACGACCTGGCCGAGTATCCCGTACTCGTTTATCATGTCGGCCAGCGGCTTCGCTATGCTCGTCGAGGAGGGCTTGATCTCGATGACTATGTTCCGTCCCTTCTTTCCCCCGAATTCGTCGAAATAGTCGGAGAGCGAGGGGATCGGTTCGGGGGAGGCTCCCGCGTAGGAGTCGATCATGTATCTCGACAGCTGCTCGGCCGTCATTGCCGCGATCGCCCCGCTTCCGTCGGTGGTGCGGTCGATCGTCGAGTCGTGCATGACCATGAGCGAGCCGCCCTTTACAAGGTATATGTCGTTCTCGACCATGTTCGCGCCGTATTCGAAGGCCTTGACGCAGCCCGCCAGCGAATTCTCCTGGGCCTGCGAAGGTATCCCGCGGTGCCCGATGACGTTGGGATACCGCGTCAGCGTATTGGCGGGATAGTATTTATCGAAGATCTCCGACGCCGCGGACGGTGAGGGAGTCACTATCCCGGAGAACCCTGAGTTGACGGCGGCGACGACCGACGCGTCGCTCCCGTCTGTCTCTGCCCAGCAGACGAGATACCTGTCCTGAAGATGTGCTACGGCCTCTGCCGAGCGGAAGCCTTCCGGCATGATGACGGCTCTGGCTTCGCACGATACGGCGGCGCGGCGGATCTCCTCGGCCGAGGCGTATCTGCCGTCCGGGCAGTCGTAGACGGCGTTGAGGTATCTCCATACCGATCTCGCGGTCTTTATTGCCTCCGCGTCGCCGGAGAGTATGTATGCGTCGCGGAAGTCTCCCTCCTTCAGGGCGGCGGCGAGGGAGGCGGCGTCCGCGGCGTCGGTCCGGAACGCCGGGATGAACATGCCTTTGGTTTTCTTCATGAACTCGGCGAGCCCGACCGAGTCGGAGCCGAGCGTGACCCTGCCCGACTTCCAGCCGAACACGGCGACCTCCGGCGTGCCGTCCGCGAGAGCGGCGAGAGCCGCGCCGATGTCACTGCCCGCGGCCTCGGTTACGCGGACGGGCGTGAGCGCGATGTGCGATGCGGGGAGCAGGACGCCGGCGTAGTTCCCGGGCATCGACGGTGCCTCGGCCTTGGAATCGGGATTTACCTTTACGCGGATGCCGTCGACCTTCATCGTGACGCCCCTGACCTGCAGGCCCATGGCGCCCGAGTCGTAATACGTGTTGTCAAGCTTCAGTATTTCTTTGCCGTTTATCATGTATGACGTGTGCTTCCCGGCGAACTCGACGCGCACCGCGTTGAATGTTTCGTTGGACGAGGAGCAGGCGCCCTTGACGATGACGTTCCAGGCGTTCGACTCGTTGCGCTGCGCGATCTCGCTGCCGTTCGATGCGGAACTGTCGTAGCGCAGCGCCGCATGCATATACGGGTAATTGCTGTTCTGCACCCTGTACATCACCGAGCCCCAGCGGGAGGTCGCGCCGTTCGGGGAGTCGAGCAGGAGATCGGCCTCGACGATCGCGTCTCCGAAGACGTCGAGCCACTCGGGGAAGAGGACTCTTATATATCCGTCTCCCGAATTCGACGCGTTCAGCAGGAGCACCCCGGCCGCAGTATCGATGACTGTCTGCGTGCCGGCCGTCGACTGCACCGTGCGGAGGTCGCACTTCTCCGAGAAGTCCGTCTCCCAGAGGGTGTATTCCTTATCCCCGGCGGCCTTCGCGACGAGATATACCGTACGCTTCAGTGAGCCGCTCGACGCGGTGAGCGCGGTGACGCCGGGAGCGCCGGCGCTGACCGACGTGACAACCGCGCCGTCCTTCGTCCAGGTTATATCCTTTCCGGGGACGGGGTCGTCGCCGGCTGCGAACTGGACCTCGCACGACGCGAGATCGACCACCTCCCCCGCGTCGGCGCAGAGCGCGGGCGAGGAGAAAGTCGCGGTGCGGATGACGGCGGAGGATACGGTCCGGGACAGCGCCGGAGACGCGCCGTACAGCGCGGGGGCGAGCAGGGCGGCGGTCACCGTGAGCGCCGCCGCGATGCGCACGAGTCTTCTTCGGTTGAGAGACATCATTTCCTTTTCCTTTCGCATGACGCCGGGACAGTCCCCGTGGCCATGGCAACCTATAATATTCCACACTTATTATGCATCAAAACAGACGCCGTGTCAAGAAATATCGCCGGTCAAAACCCGAAGCGCTATTGCAAAAATCGGGTTTTGATGGTATAATTATGCTGTTATTATATTTTTTGAAACGGGAAAAACATGAATTACGACGTTATCATCATCGGTGCGGGCCCCGGAGGCATCTTCACCGCCTACGAGCTCACGCGCAGGAGCGGGGCGAAGATCGCCGTCTTCGAGACCGGCGGGAAGCTGACAGAAAGAAAATGCCCCATAGACGGGGAAAGGATAAAGACCTGCGTCGGATGCCCTGTATGCGGCATCATGAGCGGCTTCGGAGGGGCCGGAGCCTTCTCCGACGGCAAATACAACATCACGACCGAGTTCGGCGGGACGCTGCATGAGCATATCGGCAAGAAGGCAGCCATAGACCTCATGAACTACGTCGACGGTATAAATCTCTCCCACGGCGGCGAGGGCACGAAGCTCTACACCACCGCGAATTCCCGAATAAAGACCCTCTGCCTGCGCAACGGGCTGCACCTGCTCGACGCCTCGGTCAGACACCTCGGCACCGACAAGAACTACGTCGTGCTGGGAAACATCTACGAGGAACTGAAGGACAGGGTCGATTTCTACTTCCACTGCCCTGTGAGCGGCGTATCGGCCAAGGACGGACTGTATACCGTCGGGACTCCCAAAGGCGAGTTCTCGGCGCCGGTATGCGTGATATCGGCCGGACGCTCGGGGAGCAAGTGGATGGAGAAGGTCTGCGCGGACCTTGGGCTCGGGTCGAACTCGAACAGGGTCGATATCGGCGTGCGCGTCGAGCTGCCCTACGAGATCTTCTCGCACCTCACAGACGAGCTCTACGAGAGCAAGATAGTCTACAGGACAGAGAAGTTCCAGGACCTCGTGCGCACCTTCTGCATGAATCCGCGCGGGGCAGTCGTCAACGAGAACACCAACGGGATCGTCACCGTCAACGGACACAGCTACGACGACCCCGCAAGATACACGCCGAACACCAACTTCGCGCTGCTCGTCTCCAAGCATTTCTCGCTTCCGTTCAAAGACAGCAACGGGTACGGCGAGAGCATAGCGAGGCTGTCGAACATGCTCGGCGGAGGCGTGCTCCTTCAGCGCTTCGGCGACCTCATCCGCGGCCAGCGCTCGACGCCCAAGCGCATCGAGGAGTCTTTCGTCACTCCCACCCTCGGAGCCACGCCCGGCGACCTCTCCCTCGTCATCCCGAAGCGCATCCTCGACGGGATCGTCGAGATGATCTACGCGCTCGACAAGATCGCCCCCGGAACGGCCAACGACGACACGCTCCTGTACGGCGTCGAGGTCAAGTTCTACAACATGGAGGTCGTCACCGACGAAAACCTCGAGACCGGGCTCCCCGGGCTCTTCGTCATCGGCGACTGCGGCGGAACGACGCACTCGCTCTCGCAGGCGTCGGCCAGCGGAGTGTACGTCGCTCGCCATATCGCTGACAGGTTCCCCGCCGGGGCGCCTGTTCACAACAGGTAATTTAAATCTAAATAAGGAAGGTCCACTCAAATGGATGAATCGAATGTCCGCCCCGCGGAAATGGAGCGAATCACTACCGAAGCCCAGGCTTTGGCGTTTATCAACGAAAAGATCGGCGAGATCCGGAAACAGACCGCCGGCGGAAAAGTGCTGCTCGCGCTGTCGGGCGGCGTCGACTCCTCGGTCTGCGCGGCTCTGATCTCCAAGGCCGTCGGAAAGCGTCTCACCTGCGTGCACGTCAATCACGGGCTGCTCCGCAAGGGCGAGCCTGAGCAGGTCTGCCGCGTGTTCGGAGAGCAGTTCGACGTCAATCTCGTATACGTCGACGCCTCCGACCGCTTCCTCGACGCCCTGGCCGGCGTATCGGACCCCGAGCGCAAGCGCAAGATCATCGGCTCGCTCTTCATCGACGTTTTCGCCGAAGAGGCAGCGAAGCTCGAGGGGATCTCCTTCTTAGGGCAGGGAACTATCTATCCCGACATTCTCGAGAGCGTGGGCGTCAAGGCCCACCACAACGTGGGCGGACTGCCCGCGAAACTCGGCTTCGAGCTCGTCGAACCCGTCAAACTGCTCTACAAGGACGAGGTAAGAGTCGTCGGCAAGGCCCTCGGCCTTCCCGATTCGATGGTATACCGCCAGCCCTTCCCGGGTCCCGGACTCGGAGTGCGCTGCATCGGCGCGATCACCCGCGACCGTCTTTCCGCCCTGCGCGAGGCCGACGCTATCGTCCGCGAGGAGATAGAGAAGCTTCCTCAGACACCGTGGCAGTACTTCTGCGCGATACCGGACATCCAGTCGACCGGAATCAAGTACGTCGACGGCAGGGGAGAGAGATACATGGGCTGGGCCGTCGTCATCAGAGCGGTCAACACAGTCGACGCCGTCACGGCCACAGTCCCCGAGATCCCCTTCGGTGCCCTCTGCAGGATGCGCGACAGGATCGTGCAGATCCCCGGCGTGAACAGAGTCCTCTGGGACATCTCCGA
>CADCPG010000224.1 GCA_902803255.1 uncultured Ruminococcus sp.
ATGAAGGTCAAGGAAATGATGGTCGAGGGGCAGCGTCAGCAGAAACGCGCCGAGATGTTCGGCGAAGACTACGTGCCTGACGATCCTTCAGGCGCTGAGATCGAATGAACGGCCGGCTTACACCGACATACAAAACGCCCGCGCGAATCCGCGCGGGCGTTTTGTATGTCTCCTGTTCTTATTCCTTTTCCTTTTCCTTTTCTCTTTCTTCTTCCTCTTCTTCGGGGTCGGGAGCCACCGTCACTATGAGTTTCGTGACTCTTACGCCGTCCTCCATCTCCGAGATCAGGACGCGGAACCTCTCGTATTCGAAAACGTCTCCGACGTGCGGGTCCGCGTTCAGGCTCTGTATCGCCCAGCCTCCCACCGTGGAATAGTCGCATTCGAAGTCGCGGGGGGTGAAATCGAACTCATAGAAGAAATCGTCGATGTTCATGTCACCGTTAACTTCGTACCTGTTCTCACCTATCGGGGTGAGGTCGGCGACGATGTCGTCGGACTCGTCCCAGATGTCTCCGACGATCTCCTCAAGTATATCCTCGACCGTTACAACGCCAAGAGTCCCGCCGAATTCGTCGATGACTATCGCGATGTGAGTCTTGCGGTCGCGCAGATGATGCAGCGCCGCGGGGAGCTTCATCGTCTTGTGCAGGAAGAGAGGCTTCATGAGCATCTTCTCTATATCGGCGTCGGGATTGTCGACTGTCTCCTTGAAATAGGTATTGAGGTAGAGAATCCCGATGATGTCGTCGATCGAATCCCTGTATACCGGGATCCTGGAATAAGTCGATTCCTCGATGATCCCGCGGATGTTCGAAGGCTCGTCTTCAATGTCGATTGTAACGAGGTCGATCCTGGGTGTCATGATCTCCTCGATCGTGGTCTCGTGGAACTCGAGCGACGACTGCAGCAGTTCGCTCTGCTCCTCGTCGATAACGCCTTCCTCTTCAACCGTATCTATGATCGACGACAGCTCGTCCTCTGTCACCGACGGGGCGCCTTCGTTGTCTTTGCCCCAGATCTTGCGGAGCAGCCACATGAAGCCGAGAACGACTGCGACGGGCGGGAAGAGAATATATGTGATGACGCGTACGGGCAGTGCGACGATCAGGACGATCCTGTCGGCGAACCGCTTGCACAGCACCTTGGGGATTATCTCGCCGAAAATCAGCACGATGAAGGTCATGACGACAGTCGCGACGGTGGACGCGGCGCCGTCATATCCGTTCGAGCTGAATATCCGGTAGAACAGATCGATGAATATGGCCGTTGCGCAGGTCGACGCGGCGATATTCGCGAGGTTGTTTCCGATAAGTATGGCGCAGAGAGAAGTGGTGAAGTTCTCCGACATCCGAAGTGCCAGCTTCGCGCCCCTGACTTTTTCCTCGGCGGATTTGCGGAGCCTCATCTTGTTCGACGCGTTGAAGGAGATCTCGCTTCCGGAGAAGAAAGCGGAGAACACGAGCATGGCGAAGATGATGACGGCGTAGACGATATATCTGACAGGCGTCATATTTCCGCCTCCCCGGCGTCTACGGCCGTCCCGTCGGAGTTTCCTTTCCCGGTCTTTGCTTCGCCGGCGTCCTGGTCCTCAAGTATATGGATTATGACCGACAGTATCCTGGTCTTTGAGACTTTTTCAACTGTGATCTCGCATTTTCCGTATACGAAACTCTCGTCCTCCTCGGGAAGACGTCCGAATTTTTCGGTGACCCAGACGCCGACCGTATATCCTGCTATCCTCGGGTCGTCGAGCTCGACGCCCATCCGTTCGAAGGCCTCGCCGGTCCCGAGCCTCGCGCTTACCGAGAAGCGGTTGCCCCCGAGCTTGTAAAAGTCGTAATCGACGACGTCCTCCTCGTCCCAGATCTCTCCGACCAGCTCCTCAAGGAAGTCTTCGATCGTAACGACTCCGGCGACCTTGCCGCCGTCGTCCTTAACTATCGCGAGGTAGATCTTGTGCTGCCTCATGGTGTCGAGCAGCTGACGGATATTGTCGGTCGTGCGGACGAAACTCGGCTTGAGCAGCACCGAACGCTTGTCGACCCTGCGGTCTTTCATATAAGCGCGGAGAAATTTTCTGATCGGAAGGACGCCGACGACGTTGTCGAGCGATCCGTTCGTGATCAGTATCCTTGAGTGAGGTATCTCTTTGATGCGGTCGATTAGCTGGCGGTTGCTGAGCCTGATATCGAAATAAACGATATCGTCGCGCATCGTCATGACGTCTCCGGCGGTCGTGTCGGAAAAATCGAGGACCGACTTCAAGAGATCGGACTGTTCGTCATTAATAACGTCCTGCTTTTCCGCCGTGTCGATGATCTCATAGAGCTCCTCCTCGGTTATCGAGGGGTCGTCGCCGGCCTTGAACAGCTTTGAGAAGAAATTCGAAATGGCAGTAAAAAAAGCCACAAGAGGAGAGAGTATCTTCATGAGCCAGCGAAGAGAACCCGCGCAGGCGCGCGCCATGGTGTCGCACCTGTCGTTTGCGAAGGTCTTGGGTATCATCTCGCTCAAAAGAAACACTATCCCTGTGGTCACAAACGTGCTTATAACGGTAAGTTTGTCCGGGTCCGCGACCCGGTCGGATAATTCGTGCGTGACGAAAAGTGTAGCCACTGAAGCAGCGGCTATGTGGGTGATGTTGTTTCCGATCAGCAGGGCGGTGAGGGCTCTGTCGAAATTTGAAGCGATAAACATGGCGTTTCTTGCCTTTTTATCCCCGTCATTTTCCGCTCTGCTTTTCATACGGATCTTGTTCATGGCGGAGAAGCAGGATTCAGAACCCGCAAAATATCCGCCGAGAATCACGAATACGGCAAACAATAGGCAGTATAATATACTGTCGCCGTCCATTGAGAAAACCAACTCCTTTTTTGTAAAAAATAAGTATTACTATATATTGTACTACATGTAAAACGTTTTGTCAAGAGTTTGCAGAAAAATCGAATGGAACAGGCTCCGGGCGGCGGAAATGTCCCGCCGCCCGGAAAATGCACCGTTATCAGTAAAGATCGAACGAGAACACGTGGGCGACGGCCGAACCGTATGTGTTGATCAGCTCGTCACTGCCCCATGTGGCCTCGGGTATGAGCCTCACCGCCTCGGCATCTACGCCGAGCGGAGCCCTCACGAGCCTCATGTAGTTGTTGTCGGTGCTGTATACCGTACTCCACTTGCCGCATGAGAGCGCCTCGATCCTGAACTTCTTGAGCATGCACTTCGGGAAGCCGAACGATGTCCCGTTATATCCGAGCCCGCGGAAGAGGGGCATGGGGATGTACATGAGGTCGGGATTTCCGTCGATCTGTTCGCGGTCGAGGTCCGAGTCGGCTATCAGCCGGAAGCCCGATATGTGCACGGTCTTTCCGAAATCGTACTGAATATATTTTCCGGTCTTGCCGAAATATCCGTTGTCGCACCCCCATATACGCCGGTCTAGGCCGTTACGCAGCGACGAGGGATCGCCGTATTCGGCGGAAAGCGCAGCGCTCTCTGTCAGCGGGTAGTTCTTCCTGCGGAAGCCGGGGAGGAAGCAGTCGTCCTCGAGCAGGGCGTCCTGTATCTCCTCTATATGGTCGCGGCATGTCTCTCTCGGGAGCTTTCCGTGCTTCACGGCAACGGCGGCGGCGGTCCCGCATGCCTGTCCCATGACGCCGATCGTACCCATCACGCGTGACGAGGCGAAGGCTATATGCGAGGCGCTGATGTTTCGTCCGGCGAACATAAGGTTTCCGATATTGCGCGAATAGAGGCAGCGAAGGGGAATGGCGTAGGGCTCCGACAGCCGTCTCTTCTGAAGATGCCCTCCCTTGTCGGCGCCGCCCTCCATGAAGAATCCGCCCGGGAGGTGGTTGTCGATCTGCCAGCCGCCGTACGCGACGGTATCGGGGAACCTTTTTCCGCCGTTTTCGACGTCGTTCTGGGTGAGGACGTAATCGCCGATATATCTGCGGCTCTCGCGCTTGCCGGGAAGGAACCCGAGCCACTCGAGCTCCCAGTTGTCAGCACCGTGGTCGCCCCTGTTCTTCATATGGTCCCACACTCCGAGGGCGATCTTGAGCAGTTCGTCCCTTACCTCTTCGGTATCTCCTATCGTATCGCCCATCCCGCCGAGCTCGATCCAGTAGAAATTCGTATTCGGCTTGAGCAGGCATTCGTGGGGCTTGTTCCTCATGTCGTCGTCGGTGTCGAAACGGTATGCCCACGCTGGAGCTTCGAACTCTACCTTTCTGTCGGTCTCGCGCGCCTGGATCAGCACCGACATCCCCATCGTGTGGCTGTCAGCGGCGTCGAGCCCGAATTCCTCGCCGTATTCCGATTTTGCCTCGCGACCTACCCTGTAATCGGCTCCGGAGAGCGGCGCGAGGATCGAATCGCCCGAACAGTCGGCGAAGATCTTCGCCTTAACGGTGTGATTCGTATATGTGGTGAGCTGAAAACCGGTGACAGACTCGATGCGGCTGCCGTCGGCGTTCATCTGCAGCGAGTTGCAGGCACAGTTGAGGATCAGGTCGATATTCGGCTCGAATCTGACCTTTTCATAAAGTATTGTATCCCATATGGACCAGTTTCTCTTCGGATTGCGCTTCATGTTTTCGAGCGCTATCTCCTCCATGATCCCGGTCTCCTGAAGGTTGCGCACGCGCGATCCGGCGCCGCAGATCCACATCCTTATCTCCGACGAGGCGTTGCCTCCGAGCACGGGTCTGTCATGCATGAGTGCGACCCTGATGCCGTGCCGGGCGGCTGAGATCGCCGTCAGCATTCCGCCGAAGCCACCTCCGACGACGCACAGGTCGACATCGTGAAAGACCGTTTTCAGCTTTTCCATTCAAGACTCCTTCAGCTATTGTTTTATTGTGTGTATTATACCACTAAACGGGAAAAAAGTCAATGTCGCGATCCGTTTCTCATCGCGTCACGTGACTCAGGCTCCGGATGCCCGGGGAAAGATTACTTTCTCTTGACAACACGGCACTTAACCGCTATAATTAATCTGATGGAGCGGAGGCTTCGACTTCCGCGAAAAGAAAGGTCAGGTGACACAATGAGACTTCGCGCTCCCTCTTATCCTCTTATCACGGTCGACCCGTATTTCTCGGTCTGGTCGTCGTCGGACAGGCTGACCGATACCGATACCGTACACTGGACCGGCAAAAAGATCGGGATATCCGGCATTGCCGAGATCGACGGAAAAGAATACAGGTTCATCGGCAGGACTCCCGAGGACATCCCGGCGATGAAGCAGACGCTCGCCGATGCCGACTCGTTCTCGACATATTACGAGTTCACCGCTGCCGGCGCCGGCCTCCGGCTCCGGTTCATGTCTCCGGTGATCCCGTCCGACCCCGCACTTATGTCTCGTCCCGTGTCCTATCTCGACATAAAGAAATTCTCCGACGACGGCGGAAGGCACACTGTAAGGCTCAAACTCGCGGTATCCGAGGAAGTCTGCACCGACACCGCCGGCGACGCAGAGATCGAGACCTCGACGCTCGAACCGGCCGCCGGCATACAGTCGGTAAGGATGGGCCGGAAGGAGCAGAAGATACTCTGCCGCTCCGGGGACAATCTCCGCATCGAATGGGGTTATTTCTACCTCAGCGGGAAGGGAAGAGCCTATTCTGAAAAAAAGGAGGACGGACTCACCTACGCCTGCATCGAAAAGGAGGCCGAAGCCGACAACCTCTTCACATTCGCCTACGACGACATATACAGCATCGAATACTTCGGTGAAAAGCTCAAGAGCTACTGGAACCGTGACGGAAAACCCGTCACCGACGAGATCGCCGAGGCACACAGGGACTATGCGGCCGTAGCTGCGAAATGCGTGAAGATCGACTCCGAGCTGTTCGTCGATGCCGTCAAGGCCGGAGGCGAGAAATACGCCGAGATGCTGCAGCTCGCCTTCAGGCAGTCTGTCGCTGCGCACAAGCTCGTTCTGGACGGGGACGGTAAAGTACTCTTCATATCGAAGGAATGCTTCTCAAACGGCTGTGCGGCGACCGTAGACGTATCGTATCCGTCGGTGCCGCTCTTCCTGCTTTACAATCCCGAACTCGTCAAGGGAATGATGCGTCCGATATTCAGATATGCGAGATCGGAGGCCTGGCCGTACAGCTTCGCCCCTCACGACTGCGGACAGTATCCGCTCGTAAACGGACAGGTATACGGACACAACGCGCTCGAGAAGCAGATGCCGGTCGAGGAATGCGGGAACATGCTGATAATGACCGCTGCGGTATCCGTCGCCGAAAGATCGACCTCGTTCGCCGAGGAGAACATGGATCTGCTCGACAAATGGGTCGTATTTCTCACCGAGAACGGCAGCGACCCGGCAAATCAGCTCTGCACCGACGATTTCGCCGGACACCTCGCCCACAACTGCAACCTTTCGCTCAAGGCTATAATGGGCATCGCGGGATACGCGATCATCAAATACATGTCGGGGGACCGCGCGACCGGAAGAAGATTTATGAGTCTGGCAAGAAGAATGGCGGCCGACTGGACAGTCAGGGCAGCTAACGTCGACGGAAGCTTCCGCCTCGCCTTCGACAGACCGGGCACCTTCAGCATGAAATACAATATAGTCTGGGACAAGCTGTTCGGAACGAGCGTCATGTCCGAGGCGGCGGTGAACTCCGAAGTAGCCTCCTACCTCCCGAAACAGCATCCCTTCGGCCTCGATCTCGACAACCGCCAGCCCTACACAAAATCCGACTGGCTCATCTGGACCGCAACGCTGGCTCCCGACCGCGAGACATTCGAAAAGATGTCAGACAGGCTCTGGGACGCATACAATTACACACAGTCGCGCGTTCCCATGACCGACTGGTACTGGACTTACACCGGCCTTCACAAGTCTTATTTCAGCCGGACGAGCAATATGGAGATATCATTCAGGAACCGCACCGTCATCGGCGGGCTTTTCATGAAGCTCCTTGAATACCGTAAGACGGTCGATCTGAAAACGAAACAGATCTACGTAAAGTGACATACGGCAAGAAAACGGCCGCGCGGAGAACCGCGCGGCCGGGTTTTGTTCTGGTGGAGGCGGAGGGAATCGAACCCTCGTCCGAAAACCTTTCAACGTATCTTTCTCCGGGCGCAGGCGGCCGCGAATGATTCCCCCTGACGGCGGCGACCGCCGGAGACCGTCAGCAGGTATCCTTTTTATTCATGACCGGTTCAAAGGATAAAGGCCGGTGCACGTTACCGCTTAATCGACGCCGGTATCCGGAACAACGGTAGATCCCGGGCCGACGGGCGGCCCCTCAGGGCCGCGTCACCGCCTTATTCAGGCAGCAAGAGCAGTGTTATCTGCGTTTAATTTTAGGTTGAACAGTTTAAAGAGCTGCCCGGCTCTGCCCGCTTGATACATCCCGAGATCCCCGTCGAAACCTTTACGCCCCCTTGTTCATTCGTACCTGCCGTTCGATTTTTCGTACCGTTCGGCGTCCCGCTGATCCTGGCGTTTAGCCTCGGATTCGCGCTTGTCATAGAGTTTTTTGCCTTTGCAGAGCCCAAGCTCCACCTTGACCTTCGAATTCTTGAAATACATTGATAAAGGGATCAGAGTGAGCCTCTGCTCGGATACGGCAGAGAAGAGCTTTACGATCTCTTTTTTATGCATAAGAAGCTTGCGCTCCCTCAGCGGATCCCTGTTGTAGATATTGCCTTTTTCGTAAGGCGAGATGTGCATTCCGTGGACCGAGATCTCGCCGCCGTGGATGTTGCAGTAACTGTCGGAAAGGTTTACGTGCCCCTGGCGTATGCTTTTGACCTCGGTGCCCGAGAGAGATATGCCCGCTTCGTATCTTTCAAGCACGAAATATTCGTGATAGGCCTTGCGGTTCGAGCATATCGGTTTGGTCCCCGACTTGTCGACAGACATGACGGACATACCTCCTTTATCAGATTATTATAAGCCGCCGATCGGAGAAGGGCGGCTTAAACGAAAATTTTGCGCAATTATCTGTGAAATGCGTAAAGTTCGGGTCAGCTCAGAGAAGAGACCACGCCTTCGATCCAGACGTCAACAGCCTTTTTTTCCTCATCCGAAAGATTGCCGCCGAATATAGGCATACCGCCCTTGATAAACAGAGTCTCTCCGACGACATTGGTACCGGCTTCCTTAAGGGTATCCCTTACGGCATTGGCGGCGGCGGGATCGCCGTCGACTATCAGAGCGGTATTCACGGCTCTGGCTTTAGTCATCTCGCGGCAGAACAGCCTGAGCTGATCGGGGATCTCCTTTTTGAGCGACAGGCCCAGTATGACGATGCGTTCCTTGTCGCAGGAGTATGCGGGAGGAATAACGTCAACGGAATTGATCGGAAGATCGTATTTGGCCTTGATGTACGGTCCTATGGATGCTATTTTTTTCTTGCCGGAAAAATAAAGATAGCGCATTTTGATTGCCATTAATTTATACCTCCTGACTGGTTGATTATATTATATCACAAAAGACACGCAATTGCAAATAAAACAATATGAGCCTCTATACAGAGCACGGCCCGGGCTGAGTAAAGGGTTGACATGGGCGGCCCGGCGTCCGGCTGTTTCGGCCCGGAACAGCTCTCGCTTCTTCCACTTATTGCGCAAAATTTGCATTTTGCGCAATTGTTATAATGTCTCAGTTCGAGGTCTTGTACACCTGCACGGCGTCGATCGCCGCTTCCCCGCCGCGGACGGAAACGGCAAACAGCTCAAACTTTGAACCGTCGCTGCCCATGTCGTTCCTGAAAGTACCGTTGTTCATGCGTATCTTGTATTCCACTTTGTAATAATACGCGACATCGGTCCCCGGAAGATCGGGCGTCGCATCGCCGGCCAGTGTGATCACCATATCGTAGATCTTCTGCTGAGTGAACCTTGATTTTGCCTTTCCGCCGTTCGAGTAGTAATAATCTGAAAACAGGCTGTTGAGCCGCTCGGCGTCCCCGGCCGTCGCCGCTTCCAGATAATCGACGAGCACGGCAAATGTGGATCTGTAGCTTTCCGATACGTCCTCGAGCGTTTCGGTATCGACGGCGTATCTGGTCCCGAGCCCGGGCTCCTCGAAGTAGATGTTCCGGTCGAGTCCCATGTATGTCTCGTCGTTTTCGATGTTTTCGCTGTAATTCACAGGATAGAAAGATATTTTAGAGGTGCCGGAGCCTTTTTTTTCGGCCTCTTCCCTTCTTATCCTCTCTTTTACCAGCGAAGCGATCCCCTGGATCCCGAAATACAGCGCCACGAACGCGACGCTCACCGCGATCAGTATGATCACTGTCTTCTTGCTGCGTCTTTTCCGTTCCGCGTTTGCGTCGTTTTCCCGTACGGCCGGCTGCGAGGGCTGCCTGTCGGCGGCAAATTCCGACTCATTATCTATCTTTTTGACCGTTTTTGTGAATTTTCCGGGCATACGAAGCTCCTTTCACGGCATCCTTCCGCGTTTTTCCGGCGCGAGGAACGCCTTCCGGCTGATATAATATAATATTATCATACATTTTATCAAAAAGCAAGTTATTTTTCCCGTCCCGGTTGATATTTTGCCCGGAATATGGTATAATATACAAGTTAAATTTTACTTATTGCGCATGTGCTACCGGCAGGCGGTCACGCGCGAAGGGATCAGACAGAGGTAGTATCGGTGTCAGACAAGCTCATAGAGGAAGAAGTCAATAACATGGATGATACAGGCAGCGTTTCGCAGAAGCGCCCCGGAGGTGAGGCTGTTTACGACGTCGTCGAGTCTGTAATCCTTTCGATTGCGGTCATTTTCATCCTCTTCACCTTCATATTCCGAATCTGCGTAGTCGACGGCAGGTCGATGGAAGATACGCTGTACGACGGCGAGAATCTCATCGTGACGAATCTCGGCAGGGCGCCGCGGCGCGGCGACATCGTGGTCTTCCACGAGACCGGGTATTACAACGAGCCTCTAGTCAAGCGCGTGATAGCCGTCGGCGGCGAGTACGTCGACATAAAGAGCACCGAATCGGGCCTCACGGTCTCAGTTTCGGACCGCGTCGACGAAGACGGCCGTCTTGTCGATCCCGAGGTGCTGAGCGAAGACTACGCCGTATACCGCGACATAGCCCCCAGGTATTCTTACGACAATTACCCGGTGTACGTCCCCGAGGGATATCTGTTCGTTCTCGGAGACAACCGAAACCACTCCTCCGACAGCCGCTTCGAGGGCCTCGGCCTCATCGACGAAAGGCGCCTGCTCGGCAAGGTTGTGATCAGAGTAACTCCCTTCTCGCGCTTCGGGAAAGTCGGCTGAGCGGTACCCGAGATGCCTACAGACATAATCCAGTGGTATCCCGGCCATATGGCGAAGACCGGGAGGCTGATCCGCGAAAACCTGAAATCTGTCGACGCCGTGATCGAGATCAGGGACGCGAGGATCCCGCTCAGCTCAAAGAATCCTGATATCGACAAACTCACGAAAGGCCGTCCGAGGCTCGTGCTGCTCAACAAATCAGATCTTTGCGACAGGTCCGAACTTCCCTTCTGGCTTGCTCACATAACAAAATCGAAAGATGTGATGTGTCTTGCCGTAGACTGCAAGACCGGCGAGGGCATAGGATCGATCCCCGGAAAGATCAGGGAACTGTGCGCCGACAAGCTCGCTTCGTACGAGAGCAAAGGCATGCGCGGCAGACGACTGCGCGTCCTTGTCCTGGGGATACCGAACGTCGGAAAATCAACACTTATAAACAGGCTCGCGGGCAAAGCCAAGGCAAAAGCCGAGGACAGGCCGGGAGTCACGCGCGACACCCAGATCGTATCGACCGGATACGGGATCGATCTTGTAGACACTCCCGGGATCCTCTGGCCTGCGTTCGACAAACGCGTCACGGCCGAGAATCTGGCCATTTCCGGCGCGATAAAGGACGAGGTCACAGATACCGAGACGGTGGCTCTGGCGCTCGTGAACAGGCTTAGACGCCGCTACGAGGGCCTTCTGCGCGAGAGATACAGGATCGAGGGAGACATCTCAGACGTCTCCGACTACGACCTTTTCAGTATGATCGCCGCTTCACGCGGCTTTATGATGAAGGGCGGCGAGCCCGACCTCAACAGATGCTCCGCTTCCCTGCTGTTCGATCTCCGGAACGGAAAGACCGGACGCATCACACTTGATTTCCCGGAGGACTTCGGCATTGCCCGCACTTGAATTCACTATCGAGAACGCCCTGCGCTCGGAGGGATACAGTCATATATGCGGCATCGACGAGGCAGGCAGGGGTCCGCTCTTCGGCCCCGTCGCGGCGGCTGCGTGCATCCTTCCGGCGGACGAACCGATACCCGGCCTTGACGACTCGAAGAAACTCACCGCCAGGGCACGCGACCGGCTGTTCGACGTAATCCGGGACGTCGCGGTGTCGTACGGCATCGCTTTCGCGACCGTCGAAGAGATAGAGAGATACAACATCCTCGAGGCCGCGCTTCTGGCGATGAGAAGAGCCGTGGATTCGATGTCGCAGAAGCCCGATTTCCTGATCGTCGACGGCAATATATTCAGAGGGTTTGACCTTCCCGGCCGCTGCGTGGTACACGGAGACGCTATCTCCCCGTCGATCGCCGCTGCGTCGGTCCTGGCCAAGGTGTCGAGGGACCGGATCTGTATCGAGCTCGACGAAAAATACCCCGGCTACGGCATAGCGAAGCACAAAGGGTACGGCACGCGCGAGCATCTCGACGCGATAAGAAGGCTGGGCCCCACACCAGAGCACCG
>CADCPG010000225.1 GCA_902803255.1 uncultured Ruminococcus sp.
CGGCGAGAGGCGGGACCGGGTCAGGATCAAGCTGTCGGCAGTCGAAGAGGCGGTCAGAGGCAGGCGCGTCGTGCTGATCGACGACTCGATCGTCAGAGGGACCACCGGAGCAAGGATCCTGTCGATCCTGAGGGAGGCAGGAGCGCGGGAGATACACATGCGCGTGTCGGCACCGCCCTTCCTCTATCCCTGCTATTACGGGACAGACATAGATTCGCAGGACAGTCTCATCGCCTGCCGGAAGACGGCGGATGAGATCGCCGCCGCGATCGGCGCCGATTCCCTCGGCTACCTGCCGCTTGAAAGCCTGCCCGGGCTTGCCGGAAGCCGCGACATCTGCCGGGCCTGCTTTGACGGCGTCTACCCGACAGCCGTCCCCGCAGAGGGAGAAGGCAGAAAGAACCGCTTCGAACAACGCCTGTCCGAACGTGAAAAAAGAGGCATTGCGCCATGACGGGTTCATCTGAGATCAACAGAAAGATAATACTTGAAGACGGGACCGAATATTACGGCTCCTCCTTCGGAGCCGGTGGCGACCGGATCCTCGAGATCGTTTTCAACACCTCGATGACCGGTTATCAGGAGATAATGTCGGACCCCTCATACACCGATCAGGCGGTCGTCATGACGTATCCGCTGATCGGCAACTACGGCATGGCGGAGGACGATTACGAATCGCTCTCGCCGTCGGTCGGCGCGCTCGTAGTGCGCGAGTACAACGACGAGCCCTCGAACTTCCGATCGGTCGCGACTCTCGGCGAGGTGATGGCGCGCTTCGGCATCGCGGGGATAAGCGGCGTCGACACGAGAAAGCTGAACAGATCGATCAGGGACTTCGGTACGCGGAAGGCTCTCCTGACCTCCGCCGGCACCCCGCTGTGCGACGGGCTGGCCAGACTGCAGGAGTACGTACCGCCGGCCGACGCCGTGTCGAGAGTCAGCTGCTCCGCACCGTATTCCGAAGGAGATCCCCGCGCGGGGATCCGCGTCGTCGCGATCGACTGCGGAATGAAGCGGGGCATAATCCGCTCGCTGCAAAAAAGAGGCTGCCGCGTGACCGTCGTTCCCTGGAACACGACCGCGGAGGAGATACTCTCTCTCGCGCCCGACGGCGTGCTGATCTCGAACGGTCCGGGCGACCCCGCCGACGTCCCCGAGACGGCGAAAACGGCCGCGGCGCTGATCGGAAGACTTCCCGTGTTCGGCATCTGCCTCGGACATCAGATCCTGTCGATCGCCATGGGCGCGAAGACCTACAAGCTGAAATTCGGTCACCGCGGCGGGAACCACCCGGTCCGCGACCTTGACACCGGCAGGATCGAGATCACGTCTCAGAACCATTCGTACGCCGTCGACGAAGAAAGTCTGGCCGGGACCGGACTGAAGGTGACCCACCGCAATCTGCTCGACGGGACGGTGGAGGGCGTGAGCTGCCCCGACGCGCATGTGTTCAGCGTCCAGTATCACCCCGAAAGCTCCCCCGGACCCGAGGACAGCGGATATCTGTTCGACAGGTTCATCGGTATGATAAACAGCGGAGACCGGCCGGAATGAGGGGAAAAGACCGTGCAGGCGGACCGGCAGAGGGACCCCGCCCCCCAAGGAGATCGAAATGCCGAAGCGCACTGATATAAAAAAGATACTCGTGATCGGTTCGGGCCCGATAGTCATAGGGCAGGCGGCCGAGTTCGACTACGCCGGGACTCAGGCGTGTCTCGCGCTGCGTGAAGAGGGCTACGAGGTGGTCCTCTGCAACTCCAACCCCGCCACGATAATGACCGACGCCTCGATGGCGGACAAGGTGTATATGGAGCCTCTGACGCCGGAATACGCCGCCAGGATAATCCGCATCGAGCGCCCCGACGCCATCCTCCCCGGCATCGGGGGACAGACAGGGCTCAATCTCGCGGTGAAGCTCGCCGGGGACGGGGTCCTCGACGAGTGCGGCGTCGAACTGCTCGGCACCCGTCTGCGCTCGATAGAGCTGGCTGAGGACAGGGAAAAGTTCAAGGAACTCTGCGTTGAGCTGGGAGAGCCCGTCCTGCCGTCGGATACCGCAAAATCCGTCGAAGAAGGCCTTGAGATCGCCGAAAGGATCGGATTTCCGGTCGTTCTCCGCCCCGCGTTCACTCTGGGCGGCACCGGCGGGGGATTCGCCGAAGACCGCGACGGGTTCATCGAACTGATGAAGAACGGCCTCGAAGTGTCGCCCGTCGGCGAAGTGCTCGTCGAGAAGAGCGTAAAGGGATACAAGGAGATCGAATACGAGGTGATGCGCGACTCGAACGGCACCGCGATCACCGTCTGCAACATGGAGAACATCGACCCGGTCGGCATCCACACCGGGGACTCGGCAGTGGTGTGTCCGTCGCAGACGCTGACGAACAAAGAGTACCATATGCTCCGGAACAGCGCGCTGAAGATCATCCGCGCGCTGGGCATCGAGGGAGGCTGCAACGTGCAGTTCGCGCTCGATCCGGATTCCTTCAACTACTATCTGATCGAAGTGAACCCGAGGGTCTCGCGTTCGTCGGCGCTGGCGTCAAAAGCCAGCGGATACCCGATCGCGAGGGTCTCGGCGAAGATAGGCGTCGGAATGACGCTCGACGAGATCATGATCGCCAACACACCGGCGTCGTTCGAGCCTTCGCTCGACTACGTCGTGACCAAGCTCCCCCGCTTCCCGTTCGACAAGTTCACCGACGCCGACAACACCCTCTCGACCCAGATGAAGGCGACGGGCGAGACGATGAGCGTCGGGCGCACTTTCGAGGAGAGCCTGCTCAAGGGCGTGCGCTCGCTCGAGACCGGCGCGTATCACCTGCATATGAAAAAATTCGACACGAAAAGCGACGCCGAGCTGCTCGAATACATAAGACGCGGCACCGACGACAGACTGTTCGCCGCGGCCGAACTGCTCCGGCGCGGGACCGCCCCGGAGGTCATCTCCGGCATAACCGGGATCGACGTATTCTTCATCCGGAAGGTCCGGAACATCGTGTCGGCCGAAAGGAAGATCGCGGCAGCTCCGGCAGACCCCGCCGTTCTGAGAAAAGCCAAGCGCACCGGCTTTTCCGACAGGGAGATCGGGGAGCTCTGGC
>CADCPG010000226.1 GCA_902803255.1 uncultured Ruminococcus sp.
CGCTCCCCACGGCGCCCGAGCGGTAGGCGTTCATTATATGCCGAACACTGTTGTTGTATCCCTCGAAGTGCTCCTCCATGCGGCGGAGAGCCTCGATCCTGCCCGACAGCGTGTTGCCGCGGACTTCGGCGTCGGCAAGCTCGGCGCGCGTCTTTTTCTGGCGCTCGCCCAGCACCGAGATCTTCTCGCGGGCCTTCGCCAGCGATTCCGAGAGCTCTGTGATCTTCTTCTCGTAAGCGGCGACTGTCTCCCTGCAGGAGACGCATTCCGCCTCCTTTTCGGATATCTCGCGCTCTTTTTCGGCGATGTCGCGCTTCGCGCTCTCGCCCCTGTTCTCCTCTTCGCTGTCAGACTTGCCGATGAGCTCAAGCCTCGCCTCGGCGTCCGACAGCTCGGCGCGGCAGGCGGATATCTCGTCGAACGCCTCCGCGATCGCCCCGTCGAGGTGCTCGGCGCGCTCTCCCGCCTTCTTCGCGGCGGCGTACGCGGCGGCCTCCTCTTCGGTCAGCTTTTCGATCTCGGCGGCGATGGCCTTAGCCTCGGCACGCTTCGACTCGCTCTTCTTCTTTTCCTCTTCGCTCTCGGCGAGCAGCGAGGCTATCCCCGCCTTCTCGGCCTCGGCGTTCGCCGCGGCGTGCTCGATGCGGGTCTTTATCAGTCTGATCTTTGTGTCGGTCTCGTAGTTCTGCTTGGTCTTCTCCCTGATCTCGTCGAGCAGTCCCGCGGCCTCGCGGCGGTTCTCCGACGTCAGTTCGTCGATCCGTTCGATCCTGCGCCTGATGCTCTCGAGGTTCTCCTCGACCTCGGCGAGCTCCATGCCGGCCTGTTTGCCCTCTGTCTCGGCCGTCGAGATGTCGGTGCGCAGCTTTTCGGTGTCGTAGAGCCAGAGCCGGACATCGGCCTGCTTCTTGATCTCGCTGTACTCGACGAACCGCTTCGCCCTGATGCTCTCGCGGTGCAGAGACTCGACATGCCCGCTCATGATTGTCAGCGCGTCCTTGATGCGCTCGACGTTCTGCCTCGTGTTGTCGAGATTCCGCTCGGCGTCGTTCTTGCGCTGGCGGTACTTCGCGATGCCCGCGGCGTCCTCGAATATGTCTCTTCTGTCGTCGCTGCGGCGCGAGATGATGTCGGCGATCCTGCCCTGCCCGATTATCGAGTATCCGTTGCGGCCGATGCCGGTGTTGAGGAACATCTCGTAGATATCGCGGAGTCTTACCTCGGAGCGGTTGATGAAGTATTCGCTGTCGCCGCTGCGGTGGTAGCGGCGCGTCACCGTGATCTCGTCGTAAGGAACGTCGATCCTGCCGGCTCCGGCGCTGTTGTCGAAGGTCACCGACACCTCGGCGAAGGTCATCGGCTTGCGGCTGTCGGAGCCTCCGAAGATGATGTCCTCCATCTTGGTGCCGCGCAGGGTCTTCGACGAGATCTCGCCCAGCACCCAGCGCATGGCGTCCGATATATTGGATTTGCCGCTTCCGTTGGGGCCGACGATGACCGTCGAACCCGGCTCGAAAGTGAGCTTGGTCCTGTCCGGGAAGGACTTGAACCCGTGCATTTCTATCTGCTTTAAGAACAAGTTATCCTCCGGTCCGCCCCGGAACCCCCGGAACAGACTGTTTTAGTAGATTAATAATATATAATTATATCACGCTGTTTTATCCTTGTCAATCAAAAATAAGACGCGCGTCACGAAGAGCTCCCCTGTGGGTCCGCCGCCGAAAAAAAAGGACATACAGCGGCTGCTGCTCTTAATTACAGTGATCAAACCGGGCGGCCGGTCATTCGAAGGGCAGAGAAAACACCGGGACTTCAGAAATGCAGTCCCGGTGTTTTCGCAAATGACATTTTTTCAGATGAGGGCGAAGGTTGAACAACAGTAATGACAGAATCCCGGTTTTAAGCTGATCGCTCCAAAATCGAAGGACTTTAGTATAATTGCCGTTCCTGTCAAATGCCTCAGGGCAACCGGCGGGATTTTCCCGGTACTTGATGTGAAGTTCAGCCATCAATTTGCCGGGATATGCCCGAATAATCACTTTGTCCTGTTCAAAATCATCAGTACCACCGCGATCGCGGCGGCGCCGAGCGTGACCCAGATAGCCTGGGATGGAAGATTGCCGTTTACCATCCGGACGACCACGTATATGACGCCGGCGATCGCCGCTATGCCGAAAAGCAGAGCCGCCGCTGCAATAATGATCCCGAGAACAGTATCCCTTTTATCTGATATCTTTTCATTCTCCTGCCGTTGAGACTCTCTGGCCTGAAGATCCCGCAGCCGCGCTTCGCACTCGTCCGACATTTCCTTTGCCTCTTCGATAAAGGTTATGGCCTCCAGTTCTCTGACAGCTTCGCGGTACCCCGCGGCGGTCTTCTTCGCCATCTCCCGCCCGGCGCTCCGGTAAATCGAAAAGAACTTCTCCGCGTCATCCGGGTCGATATCCGTCGGCTTGCCGCAGGCGCTGCAAAGCGCAAACTCCGCA
>CADCPG010000227.1 GCA_902803255.1 uncultured Ruminococcus sp.
CAGAACCCGGGCGTCGACAGGGTGATATCCGAAGAGCTTCCGAAGCTCCGGGCCGTCTTCCGGAAGCCGGTAATGGCCAACGTCAGCGGGTTTTCGCCCGAAGACTACGCGTACAGCTGCGAAAAACTTGGCCGCGAGCCGCAGATCGGCTGGCTCGAGGTCAACATAAGCTGCCCCAACGTGCACGGCGGAGGAATGGCTTTCGGAACGACGCCCGAAGGCGCCGCGGAGATCACGCGGGCCGTTAAGGCCGTTACCGGAAAGCCGGTGATCATGAAACTCACGCCGAACGTCACCGATATAGTGTCTGTCGCTCTGGCCTGCGAAGAGGCCGGTGCCGACGGCATCAGCCTGATCAACACCCTCTTCGGGATGAGGATCGATCTTCGAACCCGCCGTCCGGTGCTCGCGAACACCTTTGGCGGACTGTCGGGACCGGCGGTGCTGCCCGTCGCGCTCAGAGCGGTGTGGCAGGTGTCGCACGCGGTGAAGATACCGGTAGTCGGCATGGGAGGCATCTCCTCCGCCAGTGACGTCATCGAGATGATGATGGCGGGAGCGTCGGCGGTGGAAGTCGGAGCGGCGAATCTGGTCGATCCGTTCGCATGCAAAAAGATCATTGAAGACCTGCCGTCGGTCATGGACAGGTACGGGATAAACACTCTGGAGGAACTGGGAAAATGGGAAAAGATGTGATCATAGCCTGCGATTTTGCCGGGCGAAGTCAGACGTTGGAGTTTCTCGGCCGGTTCGGGGCAAAAAAGCCCTTCGTGAAGATCGGAATGGAACTCTTCTATTCGGAAGGGCCGTCGATCGTGCGCGAGATAAAGGAGATGGGACACCGCATCTTCCTCGATCTCAAACTGCACGACATTCCGAACACGGTGAAAAAGGCCATGGCGGTGCTCTCCGGGCTGAATATCGACATTTGCAACGTCCACGCCGCCGGAACGACGGCCATGATGACCGCCGCGCTTGAGGGCCTCGTGAGGCCCGACGGCACCCGGCCGCTGCTCATAGCGGTGACACAGCTTACATCGACCGACCAGGCGTCGATGGAGCGCGACCTGCTCATACGCGAGCCGATGGAGGACGTCGTGATGCACTACGCCGAGACGGCAAAGAACGCCGGGCTCGACGGAGTCGTGTGCTCTCCGCTGGAATCCGCCGCGGTGCACAGCCGCTGCGGGAAGGATTTTCTCACCGTCACGCCCGGCGTGCGCTTTGCCGGGGGCGACGCCGGCGACCAGCGCAGGGTCATGACGCCCGCCGCCGCGAAGCTCGCCGGCTCCGACTACATAGTCGTCGGCCGGCCGATAACCGCCGCGGCCGACCCCGAGGAAGCGTATCTGCGCTGCGTCGAGGATTTCGTCGGATAAGCCGGAAAGAGCTTCTGCACGGCTTTCTGACCGGAAAAAGCAAAGACCGGTATCCGGGAAAAGACCCGGAAACAATTAATTCGAAAGGTTCCGATAAATATGGAAAACAAGATCAAGGCAATGACCGATGCCGAACTCGCCGAAACAAAAAGAAAGATAGCGGCAGACCTCCTCGGGATCCGGGCGGTGTTCTTCCGGCCCGACGACCCGTTCACCTGGGCCAGCGGGATCAAGAGCCCCGTTTACTGCGACAACAGGCTGACCCTTACAGCCCCCGAAGTCCGGTGCGACGTCGAATACGGCCTTGCCGGCCTGATCCGCACCTTCTACCCCGATGCGGAGGTCCTCATGGGCACCTCGACTGCCGGCATCGCGCATGCGGCGATAGCGGGACACCTCCTCGGCCTCCCGATGGGCTACGTCAGATCGGGTGAGAAGGACCACGGGCGCAAGAACCGCATCGAGGGAAGACTCGAGGCCGGTGAGAAGACGGTCGTCGTTGAAGACCTCATTTCCACCGGCGGCAGCGTGATAGACACAGCGGAGGCGCTCCGCGAGGCCGGAGCCTGTGTGCTGGGCATCGTGTCCATCTTTACCTACGGCATGAAAAAGGGCATCGAGAGACTTGCCGGCGCGAATCTTGAAAATCATTCCCTGACCGATTTCGATACCGTCGCGGCTGTCGCGGCGGAGATCGGATATATCTCACAGAGCGATATTTCGCGTCTGATCGCCTTCAGAAACGATCCGTCAGACGGCTCATGGGCCGGAAAGGCGTAATAATGAAAAGTCTTATCGACATCACCGACCTCGACACCGGCGAGATAGACGGACTGATCGCCGACTCGCTCGATATCATAGCGCACCCGGAAAAATACGCCCGTGTCTGCGAGCGGAAAAAGCTCGCGACGCTCTTCTTTGAGCCGTCGACGCGCACGAGGCTGAGCTTCGAGGCAGCGATGTACGAGCTCGGCGGAAACGTGCTCTCGGTCGCCGGCAGCGGGACGTCGTCGGCAGCCAAGGGCGAGAGCGTCGCGGATACCGCGCGGGTCGTCTCCTGCTACGCCGACATCATCGCCATGAGGCATCCGAAGGAGGGCGCGGCGCTCGTCGCTGCCATGAATTCGTCGGTCCCGGTGATCAACGCGGGCGACGGCGGACACTGCCATCCCACGCAGACGCTGGCCGACCTGCTCACGGTGTACCGCGAGAAGGGACGGCTGTCGGGTCTGACGGTCGGTGTTTGCGGCGACCTTAAGTTCGGCAGGACTGTACACTCGCTCATCGGGGCAATGTCCAGGTCTGACGATATGAAATTCGTGCTCGTCTCCCCCGCTGAGCTGAAACTGCCGAGCTACGTGAAGAACGAGACGCTGAAAAAGCGGTCGATCCCATATTACCAGACCGAGGACCTCGACAGCGTAATGCCGGAGCTCGACATACTCTACATGACCCGCATCCAGCGCGAGCGCTTCTTCAACGAGGAGGACTATCTCCGGCTCCGCGACTCGTACATCCTCACGCCGGAGAAGCTGAAAAGGGCGAAACCGGACATGTGCGTGATGCATCCGCTGCCGAGAGTGAACGAGATCAGCGTGGCGGTCGACGACGACCCCCGCGCGTGCTATTTCAAGCAGGTCCTCAACGGAAAATACATCCGCATGGCGCTTATCATAAAGCTTCTTCGCGAAGCGGGCAGGCTCTGAGCCGGAAGGCAGGCATACAATGAATATCGACGCTATACAGAACGGGGTCGTGATAGACCACATAAAAGCCGGGAGCGGGATGAAGCTCTGCAGTCTTCTCGGACTCGACTCGACCGACCTCTCGGTCGCTATCATACGCAACGTGAACAGCCGGAAGATGGGGAAGAAGGACATCATCAAGATCGATTCCCTCACCTCGGTGAACCTCGACCTCATCGGATATGTAGATCCGGGAGCGACGGTCAATATAATAAGAGACGGAGTGCTGGTGAAAAAACTCACACTCGACACTCCGGACAGGCTCGTAAACGTTATAAAGTGTAAAAATCCGCGCTGCATAACCTCCTGCGAGCAGGAACTGCCGCACGTATTCAGGCTGGCGGACCGCGCGAAGCGCGAATACCGCTGCATCTACTGCGAGACCAGGGCGGGCTGATCCGGCATGTACAGAAGCAGAACGAAGATCGTGCTGACGGGCGGGCCCTGTTCGGGCAAGACGAGCCTGCTGCATCCGCTCGCGGACGAGTTCCGGAGGCGGGGGTTTGCCGTCGTCACCGTGCCCGAGTCGGCCACAGAACTGATCCTCTCAGGTGTCTCGGCTTCGAGCTGCGGTTCTGTCGACGTCTTCCAGAAACTGCTCATGAAGCACCAGCTGGACAAGGAAGCCGTCTATGAGGAGGCCGCGGAGCGGATCGCGGCAGTATCCGGCCTTCCGATGCTGATCATCTGTGACAGGGGCCTTACGGACAGCAAGGCGTTCATGACACCCGGAGCGTTCGGACGCGCCGCCGCAGACCTCGGAAAGACGGAGGAGGAGCTCCTGCTCGCCTACGACGCCGTTTTTCACCTCACGACAGCCGCGTGCTCGGGCACGGGCAGTTATACGCTCGAAGACAATCCGGCCAGAACGGAAAGCGAGGAGGAATCAGCC
>CADCPG010000228.1 GCA_902803255.1 uncultured Ruminococcus sp.
AAAATCAAAGATCTGGCTGTTCTCGAGGAGCCGGTCATCCCTGACCGATTTCGGGATCACGCAGCAGCCTTTCTGAAGAATCCACCGGAGTCCGACCTGAGCGGGACTCCGGTTATATTTTTCGGCGATGGCCGCCAGAACGTCCTTCTCGAGATAGGCGCCCCTGGCGAGCGGAGCCGCGGCCTGCACGACGATGCCGTTCTGCTGGCAGAACCTGCGAATGCCGTCCTGGACAAAGAGCGGGTGGTATTCGATCTGGTTGACCGCCGGAACAATACTGCCGTGCTCGAGTATCTCGTCGAGCTGGTATTCGTCGAAATTCGATACGCCGATCGCCCTGGCTCTTCCGGAACGGAAGATATCCTCCAGAGCCATCCAGGTGTCAAGATAGCAGCCGGGCACGGGCCAGTGGATCAGGTAGAGATCGACGTATTCGAGCCCGAGGCGGTCCAGCGACCTGGAGAACGCGCTCTCGATGCTGCCGATCCTCTGGGCGTTGTTCCAGATCTTCGTCGTGATGAACAGCTCCTCGCGCGGAACGGGGCAGGAGGCGATCGCGCCGCCGAGCCCGTCCTCGTTCTTATAAGAGGAAGCGGTGTCGAAGAGACGGTATCCCATGGTGACCGCAGACCGGAAAGCCGAACTGAGCTCATTTCCGACAGCGGTTTTATATAGCCCCAGACCGAGCCTCGGCATCTCATGCCCAGTGTTCAGCTGAATAGTTTTCTCCATAGTACCTCCCCGATGAATTTTCAAAGGTACTGAAATTTTACCACACAAATATGAAGCATGACATAAGTAAATGTTATAAATCTGTTAATGACAGGGCACGGCAGGAGCCTCGGCATTTTTTTTGATTTACTAAAACGGCGCGATGCATTAAAATATGCACTGACATGTAGAGTAGGAAACATGCGTGAAGTGCCGCGCGTATGGGAGGTTGACCGCGGACGAAGGCCGTTATCCGGCCGCGATGTGTTTCCGCATCCGCTGCAGGCCGGAGAAGGATTATCTCCGTTTTTTACTGCGGCAGGCGAAAAGGAGATGGTCCGATGAAACGAAACCGGTCTCTTGTTCTTGTCTGCGCAGGGGTTCTGATTGCCCTGAACGTCATACTGACAAGACTCGTATCAATTCCAGTGGGACAGATTCTGAGAATTACGGTCGGCCAGGTCCCGGTGATCCTGGCGGGCGTGTGGTTCGGCCCCGTGATCGGGGGAATCACCGGCGCTGCCGGCGACCTGATCGGCTGCGCTGTCAGCGGCTACGTCCCGAATCCCTTTATCTCGCTGTCCGCGGCGCTCATGGGCGTCATTCCGGGGCTCTTCAGGAACTACATAAGGAGCGGCGCCGGAGGCCCCCGGAGATTCGCCCGCATTCTCGCGGTCGTGGGTCCCGCGATGCTGCTGACGTCGCAGGGATTTACCGTGCTAGGCCTTCACCTCGTGTACGGCGTGCCGTTTCGGGCGGCATGGGTCACGAGGCTCCCGCAGACCGCGTTCTTATGCGTCATCAACTCCCTGCTCTGCGAGACGATCCTGAGCCGGGTGCGCCTGCCCGGATCACTCGGGAACGCGGGGAGGTCCGCGGGAATCCCGAAATCCGATGAATCCAGAGACTGACCGCCGGGCGGTCACAACTCACTGCGGTCATACCGGGGTATATATTTATGAAGAATTATGAATCAGAAACAGTAAGAGGCGTTGTCGGGGCGGGCGGCCCCGCCGACGGGAGAGATCCGTGCGGGGAGATTCTGAGGGCCGCGGAAGAGGCGATCCTGGCCGCCGCGGCGATCGCAGAACTTAAGGCCGATATCCCGGGATGCGATGTGCCCGTGGAGGAGAGCCCCGGTACGGACGGGGAGGAGGACGAAACCGGAAGCTGCCGCGGGGCGGGAAGGTGTGTCGGTCTTCTCGAGCTGTGCGGGGAACTCATCGACACCCTCGGTTCCCCCGGAACAGGGCCGGGGCCGGGAGAGAAGGCCGCTTCAGCCGCGCTCATCCTCGGGGCGGCCGGAGCCCTGTACTCAGCCGTCTACCGGTATACTGCCGCGATGGAGGAC
>CADCPG010000229.1 GCA_902803255.1 uncultured Ruminococcus sp.
AGACAAGGCTCCTGCGTGTGATGGACGGAAGGATGCTTCCGCTCTTCGGGACGACCAGCGTGCCGTCCTTCCTGACAAGGAGCACATTCGCCCCGCCCGTCTCCTCGATCTTCGTGCGGGTTGCCGGATCCAGATAGAGGTTCTCGTCGAACCCGTTCCTGTGAGCGTCCATGATCGCGTGCAGGCTCATCGCATAGTTCAGGCCGGCTTTGATGTGTCCGGTTCCATGCGGCGCTGCGCGGTCAAAGTCGGAGATCCGGATCGTGATCGGCTTTACACCGCCCTTGAAGTACGGGCCGACCGGCGTTGTGAAAATCCTGAACTGATACTCATCCGCCGGCTTCACGCCGATGACCGGATTGCTGCCGAACATGTAGGGGCGGATATAGAGCGTCGCTCCGCTTCCGTACGGCGCGACCCATGCCGCGTTTGCCTTCACAACACTGCGGACCGCCTCGACCCACTGATCCACCGGGTAAACCGGCATCTCGAGTCTTTCGCAGGAATCCTTCATACGCTGCGCATTGAGGTCCGGGCGGGAGGTCACAATACGGCCGTCCTCGGTCGTGTATGCCTTCAGTCCTTCGAAGCAGGACTGGGAATACTGAAGAACCCCGGCGCATTCGCTGATGACAACCCGGTCATCTTCGGTGAGCGTTCCATCGTCCCAGCTTCCGTCTTTGTAGTTGGCAACAAACCGGTAGTCTGTCTTCATATATCCAAAGCCCAGCGCCGACCAGTCAATCTGTTTTTTCTCTCCCATAATCATCTCCTGCCTTTCCCTCTCTTTTCCTCTGACGCAGAGAATCTGTCCGACCTCTGTTACGTTTTTTTGAGTTTAGCACCACGCTTTTTTCCAGTCAATAACGCTTATGCAATTGCGTTTCCGACCGCTTTGCCGTATATTAAAGATGTATAAGCAAATCTATGCGCCTGCACGAGTTCCGCCGGCGGCGGAACAACGCCGGGGTTAGAGGGGAGATTCGGACGCAATGGCAAAGAAGGATTTTAAGCGAATACAGCGGTCTGCGACCGCACTCTTTTCGGCTCTTGCCCTTCTTGCCGGAGGAGCGGCCGTATCCGCGGAAGACGATATCATGTTTGACACCGATCCCTCCGGTTACGACGACAGTTCCGGCGGCTCGGTCGGCTCAATCACTCCGACTGACGACTACGACAGCGCATTTCTGATCGAGGATATGGGCGAGGACGTCCAGTATAATGCCGGCGTGTCGATGGATACCCTTCAGGACGCCATGTCGGCGGGGGACCAGAAGACCCTGGATAAGATCGCCAGTCTCGGCGCCCTGACCGGCAGCACGCCGGGAAGTGCCAGTATCGGAGGCGGCGGGGCATACCGCGAAAGAAACGACGAGGACGACGAGGAATACTATGACCTGCATCTCGACGAGGGAGACGCGGACGAGGTTCAGACGGAAGTTGTCGATGAGCGCCCCGGCCCCCTGATGGCGGCGAACGCGGAGCGGATTCAGGGACATCTCGAAGCGCTGACGCAGGTGGACAGCCCGACCGGCTCGGAGGGCGAGCTGACGATCGCCTCCTACATTGAGACAAAGCTGGGTGAGCTGGGCTACACCGTCCAGGAGCAGCCCTTCCACGAAGGCGTATTGAACGAGGACGGGATCGACGCGCCCGGCGTCAATATTCTCGCCGAGCGGGGAGCGAATTCACAGAAGAACCGCAAAAAGGACATTTTCCTGGTGGTCACCCACTACGATTCAAAGCGTTCGCCCGCCGAGGGAGATCCTTTCGCAAATGACAAGTCCGGAGCCGCGGCTCTGATCGAAACGGCACGGATTATCGCCGAGGTCGTAACCGATACCGACGTATGCTTCCTCTTCCTGTCCGGACAGGAGGACGGCGGGTACGGCGCCCAGAATTTCATTGCCGCACTGAACGATGAAAATCTCTCGCGCATTTCCGGGATGCTGAGCGTCGAGCGGGTCGGGTATGACTCCGATACGCCCTACGTGCTCAAAACCCTGACCGGCGAGAGCAATTCTCTCGGCGACATTGTGCAGCAGCTTGGACTGACGAATGACGCCCTTCTCTCCCGGACCGAGAACCAGAATCTCCCGAAAGACGATTACGGAACCTGGGTTCCGGTCGGGCAGTCCTCGGACGGATATATCGATGAGAAAACAGCGCAGCAGATTGCTGCCGCGCAGGCGGATGCGAATTACGGAGCGGAAAACGCCATCTCCATCGATTCGAGTGAATATATGGAATTCGGTGGGGCATCGCCGG
>CADCPG010000230.1 GCA_902803255.1 uncultured Ruminococcus sp.
CTGGGTGTCGGTGTTGTCCTTCACCGTGTTGAGGCGGACGATCTCGGGGCCGTCGGGGACGTTGTTCTGTCCGAGCGAATCGAAGTCTCCGATGAGTACCGCGACCTTCTCGCCGAGGCGGACGGCATTGCGGTAGCCCGAATCGGCCGCGATGACCAGGTCGTCGCCCTTAGGATGCTCTATTATGTACTCCGGGGAGATCTCCCCGCCGGTGTAGATGAATGCTTTTGATCCCATTTCAGTTCCGTTTCCGGCCCTCGGGCCTTCACGCGCCGGACGACATATCCGCTGCGCGGCCGGCGCTCCGGCTCAGTTCCATTTGCGCTTTCCCTTCAGGAGGCGGTACATCTCCCTGTAGCTCTCGTGCCTCGACGGCGCTATCCTGCCCTCTCTTACTGCCTTCGCGACGCCGCAGTCGGCCTCGCCGGTGTGTGTGCAGTCGGGCCAGCGGCAGTCGGGATAGCAGTCAGCGAAGTCGGGCATGCAGTCGGGGAGCGCCTCCGCCGGGATAAAGTCAAAATTCGTGAAATCTATCATCGAGAACCCGGGTGTGTCGGCGATGAAGGCGCCGGGAATCCCGGGAGCGGGATACAGTTCGACCTTCCGGGTGGTGTGCCTGCCACGTCCGGTCTTGCGGCTGACCTCTCCGGCGTCGAGGCCGAGGCCGGGGAAAAGGCGGTTGAGGAGGGTCGACTTTCCGGCGCCGGACGCGCCGGCGAATGCCGCGGTCTTTCCGGGGAGCGTCTCCGCGATGAACCGTCCGAGGCCGGCGACGCCGCAGGTCTGTCCTTCAGCGCCGTCCTGCCCGAATCCCGTCCTGAAGACGGGATAGCCGGACCTCCGGTATATGTCCTCCAGCCTGCCGGCGGAATCCTCCGACAGGTCGGACTTTGTCACGACGATCACCGCCGCAGCATCCCTGTATTCGGCCGCCGCGAGCAGCTTGTCGAGCGTCAGCAGCGAAGTCTCGGGTCTCGCGGCCGAGCAGACGGCGAAAAGGATGTCGATATTGGCCATCGGCGGCCTGATGAAGACATTCTTCCGCTCTGCGACACCGGTGATCGACGCACCTGCCGCGGCTCCTCTCCCGTCAGCCGCCCCGTCGGGCAGCATGACTGTCACGATGTCGCCCGGCAGCACGGGGCCGTCCAGTTTCAGCACTCCGCGGGCTCGGCAGTCGAAGCTCTCTCCTTCGCGGGTGAGGACTCCGAACAGTCCTCCGACTGCCCGTATGACGCGTCCTTCGACGGTCCTCATCGGGCGTTCTCCGAAGCCGGGGCGAGGACGAATTCGGGTGAGAAGTCCCGCTTTCCGTCTTCGCCGGCGTCCTCCTCGAGTGCGAGGAACGCTCCGCCTCGCAGGCTGTTGTGGAAGGCGTAGCGCCCGCCCAGCCCGTACGAGGAGTAGTCGGCGCAGCCGCACAGCGCGAACGAGATCCCGGGGAAAGCTCCGCTCGCGCAGTCCTTCACGGCCGAGATATTGTTGTTTCCGGCGTAGAACACGAAATCGCTGAATCCGCGGCCGGCGAGTTCGCCCATAAGAACGGATGAAGCGGCGGGAAGGCAGGTCACTTCGCGGTCCCAGATTCCCATTCCGTTAAGCTCCCCGGATGTGAGCTCCGACGTATACGCCTCAAGGATCCCGCTCACAAGGCCGGGGAACACCGCCGCGGCGGATATATCCCTGCCGGCTCCGCGCCGCATGGCCGCGAGGAAGGCGGAGATGCCGGGCGACGGCCCCTCGGTGTCGGGGTAGCCGGAAGCAAGTCCTGCTCCGACCGCCAGCACGGCGGCCTCCGGCACGCCGTCTTTCGCGCTGATAAGCCACCTTCCCTCATCGGGAATGATGACGTCCTTCCCTCCGATGTCGGCAATGATCCCCGCGGCCTCCTTCGAGGCCGCGGCAAGTTCGGAGCCGTCGGGGCCCTCTATGCAGAACCAGCGGGTCCCCAGGCTGTCGAGCTGCTCGGATATGGCGGTCCACGCCTCTCTGATCTCGGCGGGGTCGGTCTTTCCGCAGTCGAGTCCTCCGTTGAAGATCACGGCTGACGGCGAAGTTTTGCCTATCAGGCTCTCTATCGCCTTCAGCGATTCGCCCCCGACCGAAGGCCGGGAGATCACCAGGACACCTGCGCCCTGATCCAGGAATACCGGAGCCTGCGGCAGCTTCTCCGAGACGCTCGTCCTGTACATCGTGCCGAAAAACCGGTTGAGCCTGCTGTATATCGCGAAATAGTCGGTGAATCTGTCGGCGGCCTGTATCGCGGCCTCCTCGCTCATCGCGAGCAGGCTGACGGTTATACCGTCTCCTTCGCCGCCGTCGGCGCGGGCGATCTCCCAGCCGTCGGGGCCGAGACGCAGCCACGCGTCGAAATAGCTCTCTTCATTCTGCGAGGTGTATCCCAGGAGCACCGTAAGGCTCGCGGCGTCCGCCGCGGCGTCGTATCCGCTGTCCGGGACCGCCCTGACCTCCAGGGAATCGACCGAGGACAGCTTTGAAGTCACTTTCCCGGCGACGTTCTCCGCCCAGACATCCTCCGAGCCGTACACCACGAGCACCGACGCCCTGTCGTACTTTTTTATCAGCTCTTCGGCCGAGATTCCGTTGTCGATGACCCCCGTCTTCAGTCCGACGGCCCGTATCACTGTGAATACAGCCGCGGCGGCGAGGAGCACGAGCAGGCCTAAGATCGATATCTTCACCGCCTTTTCGGCTTTGCCGCCGCTGGCGCGGCCGCCTTCGTCAGAACGGCTGCCTTCGACAGAACGGCTGCCTTCGACAGAACGGCTGCCTTCGACAGAACGGCTGCCTTCGATAGAACGGCTGCCTTCGGGTTTCCGTTTGAAAAACGGCTTCATGGCGTCGCTTCGGGGAGAGTCTCCGCCGAAGTCTCCTCCGGCGGTTCGGCCGGTTGCGGTTCGGTCTGCGGTTCGGTCTGCGGTTCGGTCTCCGGGGCCTCGATCTCGGGACCGGTGTATCCGGGCCCGCGGCTGACGTAGATGTCGACCGTTATCGTTCCCTCCAGGCCGGTGATCTCGGTATCGGGAGCGGCCGACTGTCCGAAGACGGTGTATTCCCCCGCGGTGTCAGCGCGGTAGAGTATCCTTGCTTCAATGCCGCATTCGAGCATGAGCGACACGGCATCCTCGTAATCCATCCCGACGGTATCGGGCACCGTGACGGTCACGGTGTAGTCGGGACCTCCCGAAACGGTGAGAGACACGTTGACGTAACCCGAAGCGATGTCCACCCTCGTCTTCGGAGCGGGGGACTGCGCTATGACGGTGCCGGCTGGAGCGTCGTCTCTCTTGTAGATCACGGCTATGCGCGGCACGGCGAAGCCCTCGAAGCCGTAGTTGATGAGCAGTTCGGCGTCTTCGAGAGACAGGTTGCAGACGTTGTACATCGCGAGCGTGCGGTCGTATTCGGGACCTCCGCTCACATTGAGGATGACCTCCGTGAGTTCGGCGTCGATATCCGCGTCGGGGGAGGGTGACTGCACCACGACGGTGCCGACCTCCCTGCTGCTCTTGACGAATATGCCCCTGCCCGTCAGTCCGTATACCTCGAGTTTGGCTATCGCCTCGTCCGAGGTGAGACCGCGGACGTCGGGATAGACATTGGTGTTGAAGTCGGGGCCGCCGCTGACCACGAAGTCAACCTCCGACGCGCCGGTGTAGAGCGCGCCGCCCTCGGCGGGTTCATGGCTGATGATGCTGCCGGCGGGCATCGACGACCTGGTGTAGATCACGTTGCCGACATATATCTGATGCTCGTCGAGGACCTTCATGACTTCGGGCTCGGTCATGCCGGTGAAGTCGGGCAGAACGAATACCGAGGCCTCGGTCCCGATGCTCACGCGCAGCGTGATGCGGCTGCCGACTTCGACTTTCGTCCCCGGCTCGGGGTCGGTGGCTATGACATAGCCCGACGGGATGACGAGGCTCGACTCGCGCACGACGAGCACGGTGAATCCGCTTGAACGCAGCGACGTCTGCGCTATCCGCCAGTCCATTATGGTGAAGTCCTCAAGTACGGCTGTCTCGACGCCCTTGCTGAC
>CADCPG010000231.1 GCA_902803255.1 uncultured Ruminococcus sp.
CTCGACGAACGCGACCATGTCGAAATATTCGGTGTCGTAATAGTACTGTCCGGAGACCGAGTTCCTGCCGTACATCTTCACCGTCATTTTGATATCGCAGCGGAAGGCGGTCTCGGAACCGTCGGTCCATTCGTAATGAAGCGTTTCGGACTCCGGGAAGGAGATCGACGAAGGATAGTAGTCAGACCAGTTGTAATAGTTCTGCGTGACGTTTCTGTATATGTCGGTCCCTGACTTGAAGTAGACCTTGGTCGCGTCGCGGAGCGCGGCCGACGTGCGCTGGTAGATGAATTTGTTGTACTGGACTGCCATCTCGGTCACAAAGTCGCCGTATTTGGCCTTTATGGCGTCGGAGACGGCCTTTTTCCTCTCTTCCTCGAGCCGCTGCCTCTCGAGCTCGGCCTGCTTTTCGGCCTCTTCGATCTGCTGCTTCTTAAGTTCGGCGAGGTGGCGCAGCCTTTCCGCGTGCCTGACCGTTTCGTTGTACTCGCCGGCTAAGAGAGAGCGGTACGCGAGCTCGGTGTCGTACGCGGAGCCGTCGGAGCTGACGGCGGGCTCGAGTATCTTCCCGTCGCGGCCCGGCATTTTGACCGTCACCCGCGGGGTCTCGAAAAGACCGGCTACCGCATAGTTCACCATCACGCGGTATTCGTCGTTGTCCTCGGGGAAATACACGTCGTCGTCGAGGATGACAGGCTTACCGTCGGTGCATCCGCTGTCCAGCTTCACTCCGTTGACCGTGACGTCTGCGAGTGCGGGAGCAAATACCGACACGCCGTAGACCGGCGTCAGATGGACCGATATGTCCTTCAGCTCGGGATATTTGAATTTGAACATGTCCGTCTCTTCGGATCCCTCGCCCACGGTGAAACTGCCGAAGGTTATGTCGCCCGAACTTACGGCGTATGTCTTGACCGTCGAGTCGGTGCCGATGACCTCCCTGTACGAGAGGTCGCCTCCTCCGATCAGGCCGGCGAGGTATCTGCCCGCGCTGCCCTCGTCTTCGAACTCGGAGACTTCGGTGTCGGCGTATTCCGCCAGTTCCTCCGACGTCCTGTTTTTGAATCGCTCCTCAAAGATCCTTTCGGCCTCGTACTCCGGCCTCGTCGCCTCGTATTCCTCGAGCGCGCGCCGCACGATGAGCAGCCCGACGGCCCACACGACGGCGACCGCGGCGAATATGATGCACCATACGGTGAGAAATCTCGATATTCCGCGCCTGCTGCGGCGCCTTCTAACCTTTTCCGCCATCTTTCCGCCCCGGTTCATTTCGACGGAGCGACGCAGAAGAAGGTAGGGATGTGTCTCGGCGCCGTGGCCGCGACGTACTTGTTGACGAGCCCCATCTTCTGATACTGGTCGAGTCTTGATTCGTCGTATTCGTAAAGTTTGAAATAATCCCTGTAATAGAGCACCGCCGACGAACCGCCGTCGAGCATGCCCGCGTTCACCGCGCCGTATTCGTACATGAGCTGCGTCATGTCGTTGTAGCTCGCGCCGAGGCTCGACGCCGAGCGTCCGTCCGTGGTGATGAATATGACGGCTCCGTCGGCGCGCTGGCCGATCGCCGAGCGCTGCGCGGGAGACGAAGTGTTGTAGTTGGATACGTGGACGCTGCCCTTTGCGTCGGTGTAGATAAGGCGGCTCGACGACGATTTGGTCGTCGGCCTGAAGCAGACGCCGTCACGGATCCCGGCGGCTTTTGCCGATGCCGAAGTCAGCCCCTCGGAGATGACCATTCTGTTGTTCGAATCGAAGCCGATGAAGGTCTTCCAGGTCGTGCCGTCGTCCCAGACGCACTTTCCTTTCGAGAAGGTGAGTCCCTGCGGCGCTCCGCCGTTGCCCTGGCCGCCCGGATCGGAGAATTCCCCGCCGTTTATGAGCGCGACGCAGTTCTCCTGCTCCGCCATCTCATAGAACCGTTTGCCGGATACCGAGGAGTCGGAAAAGTCGCTCGACGTCGCGGTGTAGACCCTCGACGGATCCCTGATTATGAGCATATAGGCTTTGAAATTGGCCCTGTTCACCGTGATGAACTGGATGCCGTCGATGGCATAGTCCCACTCGTTGTATTCGACGAGCTGGGTAGAGCCGTCGCTGTCGGTGATAAGGGCGGTGCCGTCGTCGTTCGCCAGAACGGTGATCTCGTAGCGGTTGCCGTTGCTGTCGGTGACGATCTTCTTTATGAATCTCGACGAGAACTCCGTCGGGCTGTAGACCTCGACGTTCTCCACCGCCGCCTCGGCCATGATCTCCGAGACCTTGTCGGGAGACAGCACGAGGTAGGGGACGAATTTGGTGGCGCTGGCCTGCATGGCGGCTCCGACTAGCAGGTTCCTCATCGACTTGCTCGGGCCGTGCGCCACGGCGAATATGAGCGTCCAGATAAGAAGAAACACCAGAAGGATCACAAGCAGGAACGACAGAAGGACGCGCGAAAGGACGCGCGAGATCTTCCTTTTAGTTCCGCGTGTCATTCCCTTTTCCGTCTTTTTCGCGCTTCCGGATGTGCTTTTTCCTCCCGGGACCGCGCCGGTCTTTTCCGCCATTTCAGATCTCCCGCTCTCCTCGTTTTATCCTGTGTCCTCGCATGCCCCCCGCGCGCCGGCTTTACGCCTGCGCGGCGGGATCCGCACCCGCGGTGTACCTTATATTATACCATA
>CADCPG010000232.1 GCA_902803255.1 uncultured Ruminococcus sp.
AGGGAGTGCTGGATGTTCCGGGCGATGGCGCTGTCCACATACTCATCCGCGCTGGACTTGCTGGCGAAGGTCGATGTCTCATTGTAGCGGATGCCGCCGAGACTCATCGTGCCGCCATATCGGATATATTCGTCGATGCCCTTCACGCCGAGCACCTGTTCAAACTCCCGATAGGGGATGAAGGTCGTGTGGAGCAGAATGCAGCGGTCAAAAAGTTGCTCGTCCTCGGAGAACAGGAAGCCCAGAGAATCCGTACCGGACAACACGATCTTCATGCCGCTTGCTGCATATACATCAGAGAAGAGCGCTGCACCGCTGATGAAATCCTCCATGAGCGTGACTTCATCGAAGAAAACAAAGCGGAATCCCGCCTCCTCCAGAGCTTTCAAATCTTGATTCACAGCGGCCAGCGTGTCGTTCCTTGTGATCTGGACAAATGCTGTCTTCGCAAGTTCCTCGTCCGTCATCTCTGCGAAGGTCTGCCGGATCAGCGTTGTTTTTCCTGTACGCCGGAGGCCGTAGAGAATAAACACCTTGTCCTGCATCGGGCCGTAAAGAAATTCGTGGAGTGCCCGGAAGCAATCGCGTTTCTTAAAACCTTTCACGGGTACTGCAAAGCTGCGGAGTGCGCTGCCGGTTCGCACGTTGGTCAGGAACGAATGCGCTGCCGGTTTCGGCGCGGCAACGGCCGGCGCTTGCTTATGCAGCTTTTTGAGCTCCTTTTCCAGAGCCTTTCGTTTTTCAATATTACTTTTCAGGGCTTCGATCTCGTCGGCGGGGATGTATTTCTCTTTCCTCTTCTTGTTCTCCGTCCAGCGCTGATAGAAATACTCCTTCCCGTTGACGGTTTTCTGCCCGACTGAGCCCCTCGGAAGCAGTGCGATCTGTTTTTCCAACGATGCGATCTTTTCTTGTATGCTCTGATCTGCCATGATTCACCTCCAGGCAAGATAATATCCTGCCTTTATATTATACCCATTTTATACCCGCAAGTCAAGGGTATAAACGGGTATAATGATGAACACAAAGAAAAATCTAATGCTGATTTGGTCTCATCCCTCCGTCGCGGAGTCGGCGTTCCATACGAGGCTGCCGCTTATGCGTTCGACGGTCCCCGGTTCGAGCTCGCGGTGGTCAAAGAGCGAGAACTGCCAGTCGCTGCAGGTGTCGAGGTGGACGAAGATCGCGTGCATGACGCGCTGCGCCGTTTCGTCGTCGGTGCCGGAGGCGAATTTTATCACGAACGCGCTCGTGAAGAAAGTGTCGGAGACCGTTTTTCGCACGAGGAAGATTTTGCTTACCGAGTTGTCGGGGATATTCTTTATGAAACCCAGTATCTCGTCCAGCATGCCGTCGGGGAGGTGTTCCTCAGAGAGCCTGTCTTTTTTCTCCAGAGTGTCGATGTTGTCGTTCTCGTCCGCTTTTTTCTGCATGATCTCCACGGCTTTTTCCCTGTACTCGTTCAGTTCCTTCTCAAGCCCCTTCATGCAGCAGTAGGCTCCGATGACGTCGAGCCCTTCTTCGATGTAATTGCTGTTCTCCGCCATGGCGGTGTAGATGTCGTCGATGCCTGAATCGTCGTATCTGTGGAGTTTTATGATGCCCCTGATGTAATAGCCCCGGTGCGACGCCGACGCGGGCAGGCCGTCGATCGCGCGGTTGGCGAGCTCCTCCGCTTCTTTTGTCTTCCCGACGCTCAACATGGCATCCAGCAGATCGCCGTATTTTTCGGGCGAGAGCGGACGGCCTTCGGCGGCCCATCCGTCGATCATTTCGATCTTGTCAAGGTAGTTTTCCTTCCGGAGTTTTCCGTAGTCGGCTTCGACGAGCCCCCGGGAGGTCTCCTCGGCCGACGCCAGCGCTCTTCCGACCTCTTCGGCGTACTTGCCGGACGGGCCCCCGAGGAGGGCAGGAGGCCAGTCGACGCCCAGTTTTTCTATGCGCGAGAAGACCGTCGGATGCGTGGCGCTTCTCGACATGATCTCGGCCTTCGTCAGTTCGTTCCAGGCACCGGAGCGTTCGGCGGTCTTCTCCGCAAAGTCCGCGAGCGTCGCCGCGGTCCAGCCGTCGAACGGTTTTTCGGAGGCGTAGAACGACGGCGTATCGTCGTTGTCAAAGTCTTCCCAGCCGTAAAGCGACAAGTACTGGATCTTGAGCAGCGATGACGCCGCCGCTTCGGGCAGTTCGGCCATTTTTTCGTCGGCTTTCTGCTCGGCCGAGACGGTGTTCGCGAATCCGAAGAGGAATGACTGCAGAAAATGCTCGAAATCAAGGAACGAATAGAACAGACCGACTGCTCGAGACAGGGCTCCCGAGTATCTGCCGGACGAGATGAACGACTGGTAGGCGGAGATCGAGTTCTCGGCGTCGTTCTCTGCGCCCATATGGCCGAATTCGTGCAGGAATACTGTATAGATCTCGTCTTCGGAGAGGATCCCGAGCAGACGTGAGCTCAGTACGACCAGGCAGTCCTTCCCGTTCCGGATGACCATCGCGGTGCTGTTCGACATCTCGTCGACCGCTATCCGGAATTTTCCCCGGAATCCGGTCTTTCCGGCCGCGCGGCGTGCCGTGGCGTAGAGCACGGGGAACGAGGCCTCGTCGAGGACACCTTCGTCACCCTGCTTTGAGGTCTTTGTCCGGCGGAGGGGTATCTGGAAGAGCGCGGCGGTGAAGAGAAGTGCCGCGGCGGCTCCGGCCAGCCACCTTCCGCCCGACAGGAAGACGTGCCCGCCGCAGACCGCGACGCAGGCAGCACAGAGGGCATAGACTGCCGCTGCGGCGTAAGAGAGAGTTCTTATCGCGATGCAGAGGCGCTTTTTCCTCTTTGCGGTCTCAGCCGCGTCCTTTCTCTGCGAGAGCATGAATTCCTGCGACTGACCGACGTTCATTCCGGAGAGCTTCTTTGACCCGCGTGTGCCCGCCGCGAACTGGAAGGAAGGCAGCGCGACGGCGATGCCGGCCGACAGCGACAGCAGGAGGACACCCGCCTTCCCCGGGAAGTATGCCCCGGCCGGTGACGTTCCCGTGAGGACGCCGGCGACGCCGAGAGCGATCCCTGCCGCGGGTATCAGGATCTTTCTCGGGAGCAGGGAGGGCGGGTCTTTCTTCCCGTCCGCGCCGGCCGGCCCGAATTTCTTTCCTCTAATGTCAGCCAGGATGAGAACGGTCACCGACGCGGCGGCGACGAGCCCCGATCCCGCGGGTATCGCGATCCCGTCGGGGATCTTATGCGCCCCGTCGAGATGCGACTCTGTTTCCCCGACGGCGAACAGTGCTGTAAAAGTCAGCACGATTATTAGTATTATTGCCGTATCCAGGCGTCTTTTCTTTTTATCCATCTGCAGCTCCTTATCTGTACAAGTGTCCCGCGCGGAAGACCACGGCTGCGTGACCCCTGTTCCGCAGCCTCGCGTCGTGTTCTCTGCGTATGCTCATCTTACCGCTTTTTCTTCTCGGCAGGCGGCCTTCGCGCGTAGCTCAGCGTCTGCCGGAGTGCGTCTTCCTTGCTCACGCCGGCGAGGCGGAGTTTGTGAGCAAAGTCCAGCAGCTCGCCGAAGCGGCCGTCGGGGACGAGCCCCGCGGCGGTCAGGTCGTTCCCGGTGACGTACGGCTTTGCCATAGTCTCCAGGAACACCCCGTATCTCTCGCGCAGGAAGGTCTCAGAATCGATATAGGGGTGGCTGTGCTCCATTCCGTAACTGTCGGCCAGCCCGAGCAGGATGAGGTCCGACGGCTCGCAAGAGCGGTCGAACATCCGGTTCGTAGCCTTGACCGACGAATTCTGCATCGCCAGATGGTTCGGCATCATATGCAGGAGGGTCATGTTCCCGACGTATCTTATGAGCGATTTCTCGTTCGTGAACCGGCGCAGCATCTTCTCCGCGAGCGCGACGCCTGCGGTGTCGTGGCCGTATGAGTGGATCCTTCCGTCGCTGTCCTTCGAGGTCGTCACGGCCTTTCCGAGGTCGTGCGCGACGGCCGAGAGCATGAACGGATACGGCCTCACCGCGCGTTCCCGCAGGCCGGCGGCTTCGTCGGTGACCATCATGGTATGGGTGAAGACGTCTCCCTCGGCGTGGAAGAGCGGGTCCTGCTCGACGCCGCATGTTGCCTCGAGCTCGTCGAAGAAGGGCTCGAGGTGCCCGGTCTTGCGGAGAAATTCGAAGAACACCGACGGTCTGTCGCTGAGCAGCAGCGCTTTTTTAAGTTCTCCCTCGACGCGTTCGCCGGGAAGAGAGGAGATGTCGACGGTCCTGCAGAGCGCGGCTGTCTTCGGATCGACGTCAAAGCCGAACCTCGCCGAGAACTGCGCGGCTCTGAGCACGCGCAGCGGGTCCTCGGGGAAGCTCTGCGTGCTGACGTGCCGCAGCAGACGGCGCTTTATGTCGCCCGTGCCGTCAAAATGATCGACGGTCTGTCCGGTGAGGACGTCCTCCATGATCGCGTTGACGGTGAAGTCGCGCCTCGACGCCGCCTTTTCGGTCCCGATGAACGGGTCGGTGAAGGTCTCGAAGTCCCGGTGCCCGCGTCCGACCGCCTTCTCGGTGCGGGGCATCGCGATGTCGATGCCGCTGCCTCCGAGCGTGAAGATGCCGAAGGACTCGCCGACCGTCAGGACCTCTCCGAAGTCCGAGAGGATCGCGCGCAGGCGCGGGGCCTCTACGCCGTGCACTTCGATGTCTATGTCGGGAGAGGCGGAAGATCCCGTCTTCATCCCTTCTTTTTTCATAATGCGGTCTCTGACGAAGCCTCCGACGTAATACGCTCTTCCGCCGGACTTTGCCACCGCGGAGGCTATCTTTTCCGCGGTCCGCATGCGTATTTCGAGCTCTTTTGTGCCGTTTTCGCCTGTTTTTTCGCTGATTTGTGACATTTTCTGCGTTTTCCGGTATGTGGGTCTACTGCGTCCGCCGCCGTTCCTCCGGCGGCAGCCGGACGGTGCGGATCTGCGTTCAGTCTTCTCCGCGTCTGTTCTTTTTTACGAGGGCATAAGCCGCCGGCAGGGCGGCGATGAAGAGCGCTGTCCCGGTCGCCGCCGAGCTGCAGCCGCCGACAGGCCGGGTCTCTGTAGTTTCGGAAGATGCGGGCTCAGACCCATCGGTCTGATCCGGCTCCGCTGTCGAGGGCTCCGGAGCTTCGGTCTGCGGAGGGAAGGTCTCGGCGAAGGCGTCTTCGGGGTCGTAGGGTATCCCTATGTCCTCTATGGCGTCAGAGGGCAGCCTGAAGCGCGGGAATTCGAGGTTTGCTATCGCGTCGCCCTCCTCGTAAAGGTATCCGCCGCTGCCGAGAGGCATCGGGATCCCGTCGGTGCCGATCTTCTGGCGGAACATGTCCATGTACAGTTCGCGGTTGAGTTCGAAGGCGGCGCGCCCCGAGGCGAGGTCCGCCCTGTCGATATATGTGATCTGCCCGGCGGTGACGGCGGAATCGATGTTCACGCGCCGCGGCGAGTTCGAATCGGCCGTGGCGTAGGTCGCCCACTCGGTCATTTGTCCCTCTTCGCAGTAGAAATTGCTTCTGATCTGCCCGCTTCCGAGCGGATTCTGCGAGGAGCAGCCCATGATCACGAAGTACGGGCGCGCGGTTTTTTCCGCCGCCAGTTCGCCCGCGGCGAGGCATCCGGTCATGATGTTGCTGGTCGTGTTGCAGTAGGCCGCGATCTGGGATACGAATCCGCCGCCGCCCTTCTGGCAGCCGGTGATCTTTCCTGTATTCATGCACCCGACGATATTGAAGTACTCCGAGCCGCCGGTGCCGTATCCGTATCCGGCGATGCCGCCCGCGTATCTCGAGCCTCTGATGCTTCCGGTGTTGGCGCAGCCGATGAGCGCGTATCCGCCCAGAGCGGTGTTGTCGCCGAGACCGGTATACGCGATGATCCCGGCTCCGTCCTGTCCGCCGGTCACGTCGCCGCTGTTGACGCATCCGTAGAACCTGCAGTAGTTGCTGCCCGCCGACGTCACGGCCCGTCCGCAGATCCCGGCGGCGCCGCACGAGGCGTAGTCGGCCGAGATATTGCCGCTGTTGACGCAGAACCAGGCCTCGATCGAGTCGCAGTATCCGATGATCCCGCCCGCCTGGCAGGACGATGCCCCGCCTCCGAAGGTCACATCTCCGTTGTTGACGCATCCGACGGCGGTGAAGAGCCTGCCCTTGACGGATGACGCCACGAGCCCTCCGATATATGTCGCGCTTTTTCCGGAGACCTCTGCGTTGTTCACGACGCGGTAGAGAGTGCATCCCGACGCGACCAGCGCCAGCGCCGCCGCGTTGCCCGAGTTTTTCTCGATTCTGCCCTCGACGGTCAGATTCATGACGGTCCCGGAGAGCTGGTTGAACACCGGCGCCGAGACGGTCAGAGTGTGGCCGTTGCCGTCGAGCGTTCCAGAGAACGTCTTTCCGTAAGTGCCGCTGAGTTCAATGTCGCCGGCGAGCCAGTACTCGCCTCCGGCTTCCATCGCGGCGAACTCCTCTGCCGAAGCGACGGG
>CADCPG010000233.1 GCA_902803255.1 uncultured Ruminococcus sp.
CCTCCGTTGAGGCCGTGGTGGGCCACCTGGACGATGTCCGACTTCAGCAGATCTGTCTCCCCCGCCTCGCGCAGACGCCTGACGAGCGCCGAAAGTCCCGCTCTGTAGGCGTCGCCGGTGAACATGGCCTTCTTCCGCCTCCCCTCTGCCGACAGGATCATCGACAGCTCGTTCGGGTCGTACGGGTCAGGGACGTCGCGCCAGGTCGCGAGGATACGGAATGTCAGGTCGCCGAAACCCAAGACGTCGCCGGCCGCCGGCTCGACGTACTCTGCGCCAAGCTTCACGGGGAGCGAACGGAGGATGCCGAGATCGGACACGCATACCCTGAAGGTCTCAGGGACGCTGAAGATCAGCTTCCCGACTTTAATGCGCTCCGTGTGCGGTCCCGACTCCGCCAGCCGCTGCAGCGCGCGGTAGTGGTCGGCGTGCGGATGGGTGATGAACCAGTATTTTACGGTCACGGCGTCATGCCCGCAGTCCTCCCGCATCAGCCGGTACAGCTCGTCGATGTCGGAGAGCTCCTGTCCGCCGTCGATCACGGCATATTCGTGCGCTCCGTTCACGATGAGATACGACATTCCCGCCGCCTGCCAGCGGAATTCGCCGTCGTATTCGGATGCCTTCGTTCTGACCTGTATAAGTCTGCTCATTTATTTATCCCCCTGTCTGTCCCTGTTTTGCTGAAGATATCTGCAGTTCAGGATCTTCTCGAGGAGCGAGTTAACGGTGTAGAAATAGTGGTTCGACGACTCGTATCCGACCGTCGGGTCTGACGCGGCGAGCGTCATGAGCCTCCGCGCGAGCTCCTCCTCGCGGGAGATGATCCCGGCGTCGAGCACTCCTTCGCGGTCGCGCCTCCTCACGAAAACGCACTGGTCGTACACCGATTCGAAGTGTATCGCGCACACCTCCGCCCAGCGGAGAGTGCGGAGGAGGTTTTCGTCGGTGCCGGCGGCGCTCCGCGCGGCCTCACGCAACTCGGCGACGCCCCGCGCCCAGCCGGTATACAGCTTCTTCAGCTGACCGGTGAACACGTCCTCGGGGTATATGGAGCGCCACTTCTCAAGATCGTCGTAGGGATAGCCGACCATCGTCGCGCGGCGGCCCGTCTTTCCGGCGAAGAGCAGGTTCGACGGCCCCGCGTGCTGCGGCGCGAAATATGCGACGCCCACGTGGAAGGGGTATTCGTCGAAGGCCGAGCTGAGCGTCGAAAAGGCATGCGCCAGCGCCCGGGCGTCGGCCGTCGGGAACATCTGCCCGCACACCTCCTCGAACGTCGGCGTGCGGCCGCCGTAGAAACACTGCGCGAGGCGCAGGGAGGGCGACGGGAACCCGCCCAGCGTCCATCCCAGCATGAGACCCCGGACGTCGGCGCAGGCCGTTATCTTCGACATATGGCGGTATATCTTTTCGAACGCGGGCACGCACGGCACGGCGGCCATCTCCCACGTGCACCCGAGCTGGAGCTTTGCGAAAGCCGCGTGGCCGCGCTCGCGCGCCGTCCTCCATACGGCTTTCGCGTAGTCGCCGGGGCCCTCGACGGATATCGAGTAATCGACGACAGACGTCTCCGTACCGCCCACGGTCTTCTTCACCTTCTCCTCGCTCACCGACATCAGCGCGGCGCCCGGCGGAAGGAGGTCCGCGACGTCCCCGTTCATATTCTCCTGTCTGCCGTACCAGCCCCAGTTCCAGGCGATGAACCGGACGCCGGGGTCGGCGCTCCGTGCTCCTTCGTACAGGGCGGTGTTCACGTCGGCTATGACCCCGGCCGGACTCCTTGCGGCGCAGCGCGGGCAGGTGCACGTGCCTGGCGTCGAGTGGCTGTAGCAGTTCGTCAGGTTCTCTGACGCCGTGATGGTGATAAACCCGCCGAGGCCCGGGACTTCGGAGCACAGAGTGCGCGCGCCGTCCCGCAGGTATTCGCGCACGGCCGGCACCGACACGCACAGACACGACTCCTTTCCCCGCGTGTGGCCCTTCAGTCCGGCGCGTGAAGGGGAGGCGAAGAAGTTCTCCGGCATCGAGCGGGGCTCGTTGAGATAGAGAAAGAGCCGCAGGCCGTACCGCCGGAGCTTCCGGACGAGATAGCGCATGCCGTCGAGGCGCGCGCCGTGACCTTCCGACAGCGCCGGGTCGAACGGGAAGGGAACGAGCCTGTAGAGGACGGCCTGGGTCCAGATGCCGGTTATACCGAGGCTCCGGCAGGCAGAAAGGAGGCTGTCGGGGAATGAGGCGTCGATGAGTTCGCGGTCGGCGAACGTGTCGCCGTACAGGGCGCAGTAAGAGTATATTATCCGCTCCTCGAAGCGGTCATCTCTCTCATCCGACGGAGCTCCGCACCGTACGGCGAACGCCGGTGCGAAGTCGAACGGGCGCGCCGGCCTCTCCGGCAGCGCGGCCCGGGCTTCGAGAACGGTCTTCCGGATCTGTGCCGTTCTCCTTTTTCCGTCGGGCGTCAGCGGTTCAAGTCGGAGGGGAGCGGTTCGCGGTTTCTTCCCGCCGAGCTTGACAGACAGGAAGTCGTCCTCCTTCAGGACGTACGCGAGCCACGCGGTGTCCCGGCCGAGGAGGAGGGCCAGCTGTTCGTATGTGAGCAGGTGCCAGTTCGCCCTGATCAGCGTTATGTAGCCCTTCGTGACCCAGTCCGGGTCTACGTCGGGCGGCACCGGCAGGCCCATCGCGCCGGCGGTCTCAAGGATGTCGCCGGCGGTGCAGCCCAGCACCGATGCCATCACCTCGGGTCTCACCATCCCCCAGTTGCGGAAGATGAAGCATTGAGCGCGTGTGGGAAAATGCGGGAAGCACAGGGCTTCACGCGTATCTTCCGGAGGCAGTTCGAATGTCATGACCGGTCTCCTCCCGGATTTCTTTTTTCAGGATCAGCGCGGCGCTGAAGGTTCTTGTTATAGTATAACGCGACGTCCGCCTTTTGTCAACCGGTATCCGCGATTTCCGTAAAACGCGAAGACGCATTTATA
>CADCPG010000234.1 GCA_902803255.1 uncultured Ruminococcus sp.
GAAGGCCGCGGTTCGGGTTTTTCGGCTTTTTCTTGACAAACCCGCGGGGGCAGAGTATACTTTATCCGTGCGGTCGGGAAGCGGCCGGAGGAGGTAAATCATGCCGATCCAGAAATTCACGGTGAGCAGGGACGATACGGTCTACGAATCATGGCCGGACGTCGTGCTGACCGAAGGCGGAAAGCTCATATGCGTGTTCACCGAATGCGCGCACCATCTCGACCGTTCGAAGTCGAGGCTCTGCACCGTCGAGAGCACCGACCGCGGACGCACCTGGTCGGAAAAGAGATACCTGACCGGTCAGGGAACGAAAACGCACTATTTCAACTGCGCGCGCATTTCGAAAGCCGGCGGCGGTCTCGCGATCGTCTGCGACTTCGTGAGCGGCGAAAAAGGCCCCGAGCACGACGCAGTCACATACGTCTGGCGCGCCGACGCTGAGGGAACGTCGTGGGGAGAGCCGGCCGTCTATCCCTTCAACGGGATAGTCCCCGACAAGCTCCTCGAGCTGTCGAACGGACGTCTGCTGATCTCCAACCACCGCCGCTCGGAGGTCACCGGAAAGCTCGAACAGCACCTGCACTACAGCGACGACGGCGGCGCCGTCTGGTCGGACGAGATAACCGTCGCGGCCGACCCGTCTCTCAACCTCTGCGAGGCCAGCATCATAGAGTGCGGAGGGGGCATGCTCGTCGCCTTCCTGCGCGAGAACTCGATACTCGGATACGACGTCAAAAAGGTGATCTCGCACGACTTCGGCAGCACCTGGGGCCCGGTGTGCGGCACCCCGCTCGACAGCGGACACCGGCCGACCGCCGGTTTCCTGCGCGACGGCAGAGTGATGATCACGTACAGATACATCCCCCGCGGGACGCAGAACTTTTTCGCCGCATTCCTGCGCGCCGACCAGCTGGAGAAGGAGAACCGCAGGGATCAGGCCGTCAGGATCATGCCGCTCGACTACGACCGCAACCCGTCGCCGGACCTCGGATACTCGGGCTGGGCGCAGTTCCCCGACGGCGAGATTTACGTCGTTAACTACATCAAGGACGACGCCGACCTCGCCTACATCAGGGGCTACAGCTTCAGGCCGGAGGACGTCGTGCTGCCCGAGACGTCGTCGACGACGAAGCGCGTGTTCAGGGAATAAAGGACGCCCCATGACCGAATACACGCTGCAGAGCAGGTGGGTGCGGCGCGGAGGACGTCTCGAATACTACGGGATGCGCCGCCGCGAATACCTTTTCCGCAACACCGTCCGCCTCGGTCCGAGGCGGAAAAGGATCATCGGCAGGCTGCCGTCGGAGCTGAGCCGCGCCGAGATCTCGGCGCTGGGCCCGCTCTTCGGCACGGTTGTCGTGGCAAAAGATGAGTACAGGCCGGTCCCGCGCTCGCTCGCCGAAGCGCGCTTCTGCCGGACATGCCCCGCGAACGACTTCATGATACCGGGACTCGAGCTCGACGAGGAAGGCATCTGCCCGATGTGCCGCACCGCGGACGACGTGAAGAGACTGCGGAGCGTGGTCCCGCTCGTGAGCGACATCCCGCGATCCGGGGGTTCGGACTTCGACGCCGCCCTCTTCTACACCGGCGGGAAGGATTCGACCTTCCTGCTCTGGTGGCTCGCGGTAAAGAAGAAACTGCGGGTGCTCGCGATGACGTGGGAGATCCCGTATATGTCGGACTCCGCCCGGGTGAGCATCGAAAATGCCAGAAAGAGGCTTCCGAACGTCGAGTTCATATCGCGGAAGGTCCCCGACGGAATACTCCGCCCCGTCTACCGGAAACTCATGGACGAGACCGGCACGACCTGCCTCTGTCCGTCGCTCGCCTACGTCCTGTTTTACCCTGAGATGACGGCCCGGCACATCCCCTGCTTCATAGCGGGAAACGAACCGGTCCAGGCGCTGGGGCTGTATTACAATCACATGGCGCCGAAGGCGGCCTATTCGTTCGCCGACAACAGATTTTTCTCCTTTGTGATCAACGCCGGGAGGGTGATGACGTTCCGTCCTCCGCTGAAGCGCGGACAGTTCCACACGCTCGCGACGATGCGCACGCTGGTGCGGGGCGAGAGCCTTCCGCAGCGGCTGTCCGGATATTCGAACCCGCTCGTGCGGTCGGCCGTCGAAGCACTGCGCGAAGCTCCCGAGCTCATCGCGCCTCTGAAGAAAAGCCTGAGGGAGTCGTCGGGGAGCGGAAACATCCCGGCCTTCCTGGCGGTCGATCTCGATGAGATATGCGGCGGCAGGTACGACTGGGAAAAGGTGAAGGACACTATCGTCGAAGAGTGCGGCTGGGCGGCTCCCGAGGGCGGAAAGAAGCTGCTCCACACCAGCTGCTCGATCGAAAAGTGCAAGGACTATTTCCAGCTCCGGAATTTCAGAGAGTGCAGGACGCACATGATCCCGTTCAGCGCGATAGAGATCTCCCTCGCCGGCAGAGGCCGGCCGGAAGACAGAGAAAAACTGATATACGAGGAAGAAAAGATGCTCGGCTTCGCGGAGCGGCCGGAAGAAGGGTGCGAACTGATGCGCCGGTACGTGGAGGGAATCTGACATGATCCGCGTGTACTGTTTCAGCGGCGCCGGTCACAGCCTGAGCGTCGCGGAGGCGATCGCAGGCGCGGCGGGAGCCGAACTTTGCGAGATCGGGGGGGATACCGTATGCGAAGGCGGCACGGCGGCCGTGGTCTTCCCCGTTTACTGCGAAGACGTGCCCCGGCCGGTCAGGGGATTTCTGCGGAGATCGTCGCCGGAATATATATTTTACGTCGCCGTTTACGGCGGGATCTCGCACGGAAACGCGCTGATCCGCGCCGGGCGCGAGGCAATGCGCGGTGCTCGGGCGGACGGACGGCCGGTCCCGGTCACCGCGGGAGGCGCGTATATACCGTCGGGCCACAGCTTCCTCGAAGAGCACGCCGGCGCGGCCTCGGACAGTGAAGAGCCGTGCGCCGGACAGACCGCCCGGCTCATCGCGGAGCGGCTGAGAGAGCCGCGTCCGGCAGAGACAGGCCGCGAAGGCGGACCGATGCGGCGCAGCGTTTTTGCCGGCCTCTTCCCCGCCCTGCGCAGCAGGGCCGGCGTGAAGATCGTCCGCTCGGAGCTCTGCGACGGCTGCGGGATCTGCACCGCGGCGTGCCCGCTCGGCACGTGCGAAAACGGGATCTGCGGCAGACGGTGCATCAGATGCCTGCGCTGCGTGCGGGTCTGCCCCCGCGGGGCGCTGACGGGCAGGACCGCCCCGTTTCTCGAGCGGTGGCTTCGCAAAAAAAGACATGAGTGCGCGCCGCGCCTCTTTCTCTGAAGGCGGCGCGCATATCCGGGGCCGCACGGCCGGTGTCTCTGACGGCCGTCATCGCATGCGGCATGTGACATTAAGAAAAAGCCCGCTCCTGTAAAACAGGAGCGGGCAGAAGAGACTGAGATCTCAGAATCCCAGCTGATCGTTCACCAGTATCACGTGGATCCTGCCCTTGTGGCGGGAGAAACGCGTGATGAGGAACTGGCAGCAGATCGTATCGGGCGACTTGCAGTTCATGCACGAACCGGTGCGCCTGCAGGGGGTGTTTATGTCGAAGCGCTGCGCGTTCGACGGCGCCGCGACGTTCCTCGCCCTCTTCATCGCGCTGTCGACGTCGTCGCAGACCTTGTTCATGCCCACGATGAAGATCACCTTCCGGGGGCCGAAAGCGATGGCCGAGACGCGGTTGGCGTTGCCGTCGATGTTCACGAGCACTCCGTCAGACGTCATGGCGTTGACGCTCGCGAGAAAGAAGTCGGCTGAATACGCGGCGCGAAGCGCGGCGTCTCTGTCGGGGACCGCGTCCCTGTCGATAAAGTCGTAGGGGCCCGCTTTCAGAGCGGCCGGCAGACCGATCTCGTGAACGCTCATGCCGCCGCCCATAGTGACCGTCGATCCCTCGGGAATAAGATCCAGAGCGATCTTCAGCGCCTCTTCGCGGTCCTTCGCGTAATATCCCGACATGTTCCGGGACTCGAGTGCGCCGATCACCTTCGCGGCGAGCAGTTCGTTGCGCCTGTACAGATTCTTATCCATCGTAATTTCCAGCTTGCGGGGCGTTGTGACAGACTGAGCCGTGGCTCAGTAATTCTCGGCGTTGACCTCGAAATAAGCCTGAGGATGCGCGCAGACGGGGCAGACCTCGGGGGCCTCGGTGCCGATCACGATGTGACCGCAGTTGCGGCATTCCCAGATCTTGACTTCGCTCTTCTTGAACACTTCCTCTGCCTCGACGTTGTGAAGCAGGGCGCGGTAGCGCTCCTCGTGATGCTTCTCGATGGCGGCGACGGCACGGAATTTTGCGGCGAGCTCATGGAAGCCCTCTTTCTCGGCGGTCTTTGCGAAGCCCTCGTACATATCGGTCCATTCAAAGTTCTCGCCCGCGGCGGCGGCGGCGAGGTTCTCGGCCGTGGAGCCTATCCCGCCGAGTTCCTTGAACCACATCTTGGCATGCTCTTTCTCGTTGTCAGCCGTCTTGAGGAAGAGAGCGGCGATCTGCTCAAAGCCCTCCTTCTTGGCCTTCGACGCGAAATAAGTGTATTTGTTTCTCGCCTGGGATTCGCCGGCGAAAGCGGCTTCGAGATTCTTCTCGGTCTGGGTCCCGGCATAGGGGTTCGATTTCTTTTCCTCGACGGGCTCGAGATCGGAGCCGGTGGCTCCGCAGAGCGGGCATACGGGCTCTTCGCCGTCTTTGACCTGGAATACTTCTCCGCAGAGCAGGCACTTGTAAGTCTTCATTCTTTTTTCCTCCGGTTTTTCTGAATTGAATCAAATAATTATCGATCTCCGCGGAGACCGGAAGCCGGCGCTTCCGCGGGGCTGTAACTATACTATTATATCATAAAAAAGCAAATAAAAGAAGCGGAAAAACAAAAAAACCGCCCAGGACGGATATAAAAGACATGATTTTCTACAGAACGGGCAGCACCGACCCGCATTTCAATCTGGCATTCGAGGAATATACGGTCCGCGCCGCCGGGGACGAGACCGTCTTCATGCTCTGGCAGAACAGCCCGAGCGTGATCATCGGCCGCAATCAGAACGCCTTCGCCGAGATAGATATCGCCTTTGCGGAGGCTCACGGCATCCCGGCGGTCAGGCGTCTGACCGGCGGCGGCGCGGTATACCACGATCTCGGAAACGTCAACTACACCTTCGTCGCGCCGGCGAAAGACGGCGCGGTGCTCGACTACGCCGGCTTCTGCGCGCCTCTCATAGACGCGCTGCGGACACTTGGCGTCGATGCCTCGCTCTCCGGCCGCAACGACATCGTATGCGACGGACGCAAGATCTCGGGAAGCGCGCAGTGCGTGACGCACGGACATGTGCTCCACCACGGCACGCTGCTCTGGTCGGCGGACACCGGCGTTATGTCGGCCGTCCTTACCCCCGACGCCGAAAAGCTGCGCTCCAAGGGAATAAGGAGCACGGCGTCAAGAGTCGGCAGCATAAGAGAAATGCTGCGCGCGCCGGGCGGAAGCGGGGCCGGCGGACTGACGGAAAATGCGGGACCGGGCGGATGCTCCGCCGGACTTCCGTACATTTCCGCGGACTCGACGGCATCAGACTTCATGAACTGGCTCGCGTCGTACGTCTGCGCGTCGGAAAAGTGCGACGTCAGATACCCGTCGGAGCGCGAAGCCGGCGAAGCGCGGCGGCTGATGAAGGAAAAATATGCGACCTGGGAGTGGAACTACGGCAGGTCGGGACACTTTGAAGCTTCGTCGTCGAGGCGATTTCCGTACGGCACGGTGACTGCGGAATACACGCTCGAGGGCGGAAGGATCGCGTCGGTCCGCTTCAGCGGCGACTTCTTCGGGGCGTCTCCGGTATCGGAACTCGCGGAGCGCCTCGGCGGCTGCCGCTGTTCTGGCCCGGAGCTCGTCCGCGCCCTCGGCGGCGTAGGCGGGTACATCGAGGGGGCGGCCCCCGAAGAGATCGCGGCGCTGTTTATGTAGGACAATTATTCAAACAGATACAGAAAGAAGGAAAAACAAACATGAAACTGTTCATCGACACGGCGAACGTCGCCGACATCCGCGAGGCCGCGGAGCTCGGAGTGATCGGAGGAGCGACCACGAATCCGACGCTCATCGCGCGGGAGGGCCGCAGGTTCGAGGATGTGATCGCCGAGATCTCGGAGATCGTCGAAGGCCCGGTGTTCGCGGAGGTCGTCTCGGCGGATCACGAAGGCATGGTGAGCGAAGCGGAAAAGCTCGCCGCCATAAGGGAGAACGTCGTGATCAAGATCCCGATGTGCTCCGAGGGACTCAAGGCTGTAAAGATCCTGGCGGGCAGGAACATAAAGACGAACATGACGCTCGTCTTCTCGCCGGCGCAGGCGCTGCTGGCGGCTCTCGCCGGCGCTTCGTACGTCAGTCCGTTTCTCGGCAGGCTCGACGACATAGGCAGCGAGGGCATCGGCCTTATCCGCGACATAGTCGCAGTCTTCTCGCGCATGGACAAACGTCCCGAGATCATCGCCGCCAGCATCCGCAGCCCGATGCACGTCATCGACGCCGCAAAGGCCGGCTGCGACATCGCCACCGTCCCGCCGAAGGTCATATGGCAGATGATCTCGCATCCGCTCACCGACAGCGGCATCGCGAAGTTCATGAAGGACTGGGACGCGCACACCGCAAGACGTTAAAAAGGCCGGCAGGCGCCGCTTCAGCGGAGCCTGCCGGAGTTTTTTATGTCAGAACAGTTCGGGGAAGAGCTCGGAGATCCGGTAGGCCCTGGTGTAGGCCTTCATTCCGGCGTTGTCGACGACCTCGAACCGCAGGAAGGAGTCATCGCCGTTGTGATCCAGCTCGAGCGCCTTCTTTTCGACTCCGCCGACCGGAATAACGGCGCCGCTGATCGGGCCGCCCTCTCCGGCCTTTATGCGCTTTGCGAAGCGCCAGTCGGATATCGCGAGGATCTCGCGGACCTCGCTCGTTTCGATGTGCACGTTCCCGTCCTCGATGTAGAGCTCGCGGATCTCGGGACCGGTCGACGAGTAGAAGTCGCCGCGGACGAGCGCGCCGGTGACCGTCTCGTAATCCAGGTCCTTCGCCCTGATCTGGACCCAGCCGCCGAAGAGATCGCCCGCGCCGTGTGTGTCGTCGGTGCAGAGCGGGAAGAGCCTCTCGCCCTCGCGCAGCAGATCGACGAACGGCTGGACGGTATCGACGAGCCCGGAACCGACGCACCCGGTGTTGAAGACCTCGATGCCCCACAGTCCGCGCAGGCGGGTGTAGTCGCGGTAGTTCTGGAGCGACCACACGGGGTGGTTGTACATAACGAAGAACCCGTTCTCGTTTGCGATCCTGATCAGTGTGTTTATCGAATCGGTGCTGTAGTACCCGACGATGTCGGTCTTTCTCATTTCGTCGGTCACGCGCTCCTTAGCCGCAGGCGCCCATACGCGCGACTCCGAGAAGACCGGTGAGAATTCGGCGTCATGTCTCTTCGCGTAGAAGTTCAGGTGGTACTGCCGCTTGAAGTTGCCGCTGCCGCGGAAGACCTCGGTGATCTCGACCTCATGCGAGTTAAGCGCCAGAAAACTCCCGTCGGTCAGGTCGTTGTGTGGCAGAAAGATGTCGTGATCGGTGAAGGCCACGACCGAATACCCTTTTTCGGAGTAGAGTTTTTTGATCTCCCCGGGCGTGAATCTCCCGTCGGAGAGCGTGGTGTGGGTGTGAAGGTTTCCTTTGTAGAACTTCCCTTCTTCAGGCAGCAGCCAGTGTTTCATGTCTCTGTTTCTCCCTTCTCGCTCTTTTCGCTTTTCTTATGTGCCGGCGGCGCATCAGACGCCGGCTTCCGCGGGGATGGCGGCGTATCTGTGGCAGATGTTGAGGTCCTCGGGCATGTCGAGCCCGTGCGAGCCGCAGCCGCCGTCGATCTCATGGCAGCCGTGGTCCATCGCGAAGCCGAGGAGCGTGTCGTGCTTCTTCCATTTCTCGCGGACCGCGAAGCCGAACATCTGGAACGCCCTTGCGTTGCAGCGCAGTTCGGCGAGCGCCTCGGGGCCTTCCGGCCCGTGCTTGTGCATCGACGAATCGTAGTTGCCGTTGTAAACGGCTATGAAGTCGTGTCTGTCTTCCGCGATGAGCTGCATCGCCCGGTTGTTCACCTCTCCGACCGTCGGGTAGATGAAATAGTCCATATCCCTCTCGAGGTATATCTTCGACATGCTGCAGTTCGTCGTCGCGACGATCGCCGGCTTCCTCCCCGCCCTGATCAGGGCGTCGAAGATGCTGTCGGTGCGTATGACCGGCTTCTCGTACCTGCGTATGCCGTGGACTTCGGGCTGCGCCCCGGTGTACATCGTTCCGAAGCACACGGGAGTCACCGACGGCATGACCGTCCTCATAGGCAGCGCGAAAGGCGCGGTCTCGCCGACCTCCTTCACGAAGCAGGGATATTTTTCGTATATCCACTGAGCGACGGCGTCGGGATTGTACATGAAAATCCTGTCGGCCTTTCTTCCGCCGAACGAGCTGTCGATGAACTCCTTCATCACGGGGGCGGCGGGAGCGGCCGCCGCGGGAGGTTCGATGCCCAGGGCGTAGCAGAGCCCGGCGCACAGCGTGTCGAGAGAGAGCTGATTGTATTCTTCGCCGAATTTTTCGTCCATATCTGTCACCTTTTCCTCTTATGATGGCCTTTTTCGGGCTGTGTCATTCGCCCCGGCTCATGAACCTCTCTATTTCGTCGGGGTCCTTTATGATGTCCCTGCTCAGGACCTCGCAGCCGTCCTCCGTGATCAGCAGGTCGTCCTCGATCCGGATGCCGGTCTCCTCCTCGTCGATGTAGAGGCCGGGCTCGTCGCTGATGATCCAGCCGGGCCGCAGCACGTCGCCCGAGAAGTCGGCGTCGTGGACGTCGATGCCTATAGAGTGGCTGACCGAATGCATATAGTATTTACCGACGTCCTCTTCCCTTTCGATGAGTCCGAGCCCGACGAGCCCCTCTCCCAGCACCTTTTTCGCGGTGTCGTTGAGGTCGCGCAGGGTAAGTCCAGGTCTTGCGGTCTGCGCGACGGCGATGTTCGCCTTCAGCACGAGATCGTAGATCTGACGCTGTCTCGGCGTGAACCGGCCGCTCGCGGGGTAGGTCCTCGTGATGTCGCTGCAGTAGTTGCCGTATTTCGCGCCGAGGTCGAGCAGCAGCAGGCTGCCGTCGCGGATCTCGTCGCGGTTGGTGACGTAGTGCATCATGCAGCCGTTTTTCCCCGAGCCTGCGATCGTTCCGAACGCCTGCTTCACGGCGCCGAGACGCCTGCAGGTGTATTCGAAGTCCGCCTGCGCTTCGTATTCCATCATGCCCGGCTTCAGCGTCTTCATGACGTATTCGAGCCCCCGGCGCGTGATATCCACCGCCTGGCGGACCATCTCGATCTCGTCCCCGTCCTTCACCTCGCGAAGCGGGACGCAGGCGGCGTGAAGGTCGCAGAGCGCCACCGCGGGATACTTCTCCGCGAATTCGCGGGCTTTTACCGCGTTATAGTCGGGCAGATCGCTCTCCCCGCACCGGTAAAGATCGAAATAGACCCGCTCGATGCGGCATCTCGACATATATCGTCCTACGGCGGACGGGTAGTCCGTCGTATATCTTATCTGTTCGATCCCGCTGACCGACCGGGCACCGTCCTTCGTCGGCATCTTTCCCGTCCATCTCTCCGCGAGCGGGTCGGCTTCCTCGATGAAGAGGGTCTCCGACGTCTTCCCGTCAGTCTTGACGGCCATGAAGATCATCGATTCGCGCTCGAGGCCGGTGAGATAGAAGAACTGACTGTTTACCTCGAAACCGTAGTAGTCGTCCTCGTTCGTATGGACCGGGATCCCGGCGTGGCAGATCACCATGCTGCCGTCGGGGATCGAATCGTAGAGTTTCTTTCTGTGTTCGCTGACAGACATTCTTTTTCCGTTCTTTCTGTGAAAATGATATTATCCCGCAGCCCCAGGCGGACCGGGGCCGGACTCGTCTTACGGACCCTCGCAGATCCCGAAGAAGACGGGCAGCGAGTATTCGGTATCTATTACGGCGTACAGGAACGGCCGGTCGAGCACGACGGTCCTGTGTTCAGCCATGCCTGTGGCCTTGGGAAGTATGACGGCGGTCACGGCCGCGGCCTTCGTCCCGTCGTTGTCGACGTCTATGTGCGTCTTGTGTATGACGTCGGAGATGTACACCCCCGAGCCGTCGTCGAATCTTCCGAGCCCGGAGAAGTCGGCACACTCAGGATCGAACGCCTGCTTCATTCCGAGACTGTACAGGACCTCCGGAAGTTTTATACTGTAGTCGGCGGAGAATCTCGGCATCGTGAGAGTCACCTCGGTATTCTTTTTGCCGTCGAGCATGCCGAGCAGCGCCTTTCCGCCGAGCTCCGACGCGTACTTCCTTATGTCGGCGCCCTTTTTCGGCATGACGGCCGCGAAGGCGTATCTTCCGCCGCTGTAGTATTTCACGACGCCCTCGGCGCCGCCTCCGCTCAGATAGTACGACGCCTTGCCGCGCATCATCGTTGCTTTTCTGTCGCCGGACGGCGCGTGGAACACGCCCTCGCTGAGGCTGTCGCTCGTGAACTTGTCCGACCATTCGGCGTCGAAGCACAGCGCGTTGAGCAGCGCCATCGCGGTGTCGGGCGACAGATCGTCGGGCTCGACGACAGACGGTATCATACCGCCGGTATTGTCGCTGCACCAGCCGTTGATCTCGCCGGCCGCCTTTTGCGCGTCGCCGAAATCGATCGCCGCGACGTCAGCGCGGTAGGTGTTCTCCACCGTTTTTATGAATTCGGCGCAGACCTTGAAATCGCCCGAGTCGGTCACCCAGAGCGAGTTTGCCGAGCTGAAGCGCGCCCCGACGCCCGATGCCAGCGACGACGTATAGTTGAATACCTGCCGGTTGAGCTCCTCCGGGTCGGTCGCGCCGAACAGGCCGAGCATCTCGTCGCGGGTCTGTCCGCGGGCGCCGTTGGCCGTCATCGCGAGGGCGGTCATGACCGACAGCGGGGAGACCATGGTGTTCTTTCCCTTTTCGTTTCCGGCGGCGCAGGACGACAGCAGTTTCAGCGCGAAGTCGGTGTATGAGAGCCTGAAATCATCGGACGCCTTCTCCGCGACGCGGTCTGAAGCGAATGTCCGCGCGGTCAGAAATACCGGAGTCGGCCCGCTCACCGGGATATAGGCGCCGGTATAGGGGGCGTCCGGTGTCCCGGCCGGACCTGATGCGTCGGCGCATCCCGCGACCGCCGGCGCGCAAAATGCGAACAGCAGCAAAAGCGCCGCGGTCTTAACTGATAAGGACTGTCTTTTCATATGTCGTGTCGCTCCTTTCGGCCGGTCCGCCGCTCCGGGAGATCCCGTGAACGCGGCCTGTTATTCCGTTTATTCTTTATTCTCGGCATGGATGCTTCTGTTTTTTGAGGTGATCCTGAACGTCAGTTCGGTCATCGTGACCGTCAGTACGGTGAAGAAGGCAAGAAAGAGCGGGAGTATAGAGAAGGTGATGCCGCTGCCCAGCACGCCGAAGAGGGGCGGCATGAACGTCGAGCCCATATATGCCGAAGCCATCTGGATCCCTATGATCGCTCCCGAATTCTCCGGGCCGAAGTTCGAGGGGGTCGAATGGATTATGCTGGGGTAGATCGGCGCGCAGCCGAACCCTGTGACGGTCAGTCCGGCAACGGCGGCCGTGCTGCCCGGTATGAGCATCGTGAGTATCCCCGCGGCCATGAGGGACGATCCTATGATGATCATCCTGCGGTCGCCGAGACGGTTCGAGAAGAACCCGGCTACGAACCGCCCGACCGTAAGGCCGATGTAGATCAGCGAGCCGAATCCGGCCGCCGTCTCCTCGCCGAGCCCTGTGACGCGCACGAGATATGTGCTCGCCCAGTACATGCCGGTCGCCTCCGCCGCGCAGTAGGCGAAAAAGCCGAGCAGCAGGAAGGGGACTCCGCGGATCTTCAGCGCTCCGGACAGGCCAAGCGCCTTCTGTTTTACCGGAACGCTCCGCGTCCCGGCTTTCTTCCACACGGGAAGCGTTACCGTCAGCACCGCGGCTATACCGAGCTGGATGAAGCCCACCGTCCGGTATCCGGCGTTCCAGTTCGAGTGCACGAGCGCGTGGCTCATCACGAAGGGGCTGATCACCGCGCCGACTCCCCAGAAGCAGTGGAGCCAGCTCATGTGCCTCGACGAATAATGGAGAGCCACGTAGTTGTTGAGCGCGGCGTCGATGGTCCCCGCGCCGAGCCCGTAGGGCACCGAAAGGATCGCCAGCACGAAGAAGCGGTCGGACATCGAGAATCCGATCAGCGAGAAAGCGGTAAGGAAGACGCTCGCGACGGTGACGCCCCGCGTACCGAACTTCCGCGTCATCCGGTCGGAGAGCATGCTCGAGATGATGGTGCACCCCGATATTATCATCGAGATGATCCCCATGAACGAGATCGGGACGCCTAGATCGGCGTACATGACCGGCCAGCCTGCTCCCAGCAGCGAGTCGGGCAGACCGAGGCTGATAAACGCGAGATAAATCAGCGCGAGAAGAAACGTATACATCCGGAGTCTTCTCCGTTCAGTCCGGCTCTTCCGTCTCCCCGGATATCATGCGTCCGGGAAGATCATTGAATTTTTGAATCAATTCCCGTATCAGAGCGCGGTCTCTCCCGGAATACCTTCTGAACTCGGAAAAACCGACGGCCGCCCGCCGTGGCTTTCCGAAGGAGACCGTATCGTATTCCAGACTGCAGCTCCACGGACTGTAGTCGGTCGCGAAAAGGTCGCTTTTCGGCCGGCGTGACAGCGCGCTGATCCGGTGCCGGGCCGAAGCGATGAACGCCTCAAGCTCCGCCGCCGCCCCGGCGGTGACCTCATATACCGTCACATTGTCCGGTAAGTTGTGCTGTTCTCTGTCGGTGCGCACGAAGATCCAGTCTCCGTTTTCGTCTTTTTTCAGCTGCGAGCCGTGGTAACCGCCGAGCATATCGCTGTATCCGGGACTGTAGCTCATCTTCCGAAGTCTGATCTCTTTCATCTTTCTTTCCTCCCGGCTCCCGCTTTCCGTTTTTTTCTTTTCTTCCGCTCTCTTCCGGCTTCGGCTTTCCGCTTTTGCACGGTGAGACGGGGCGCCTGACGGCTGATACTATTATACTAAAAACCTGGCGGCTTTTCAAGACCGTTTTATCATCGCGCACCTGCCGGCTCTTCCGGGCGGCCGTACGCCCGGTCAGCTCGCCGGCACCGAGAACGCCAGAGGCAGGACGCGGTAAAGCGCGTAGCTCTCGTGCGCGTCGAACTGCCCTCCGGCGGTGGCGAACACCCTGTCGGCGAACCCGAGCGCCATGCAGGACCGGAGCCAGCCGTAGGATTTTTCGAGATCGGACGGGTTGGGATAAAGGATATATATAACGCCTTTTTCATATGCCGTCTTCTTCAGCGCCGGATACCAGTCGGAGGCCTCGATGCTGTCGGTCCAGCCCTCCGCCCACTTCGTATACGATACCCGTTTCCCGGTCACCGGATGCAGGACGTCGCGCCCTCCGAGATACGCGATGACGGACGTGACCGTCCCCTCCCGTCCAGACACGATCACGGCGTCTTCCGGGATGTTTTCTCGGATGTACTCCGCCATCTCCTTCCCGCCTGAATACGCACCCCGGAAGTCTGCCAGCGCCTCGCCGTAGCCTCCCGTGAGATACGCGGCAGCGACGAGCCCCGCGGCCAGCACGGTCCCCGCGATCTTCACGGCGCCTGCCGCCTTCCTGCCGAAGACCGGTCCTCCGATGACCGACCGGCACATCCACGCGGTGCACAGCGCGACGGGGATCGCCGAATAGATCTTGATGTTGGTCAGTACCGCCGACATGGTGACCGAGACGAGCCGGTATGTCGAGATGAGACAGAGAGCCGTGACGGCCGCGGTGAAGGCGGCGGAACAGAGCAGCGACGCGATGCGCGGCGTCTTCTCCTCCGCGAGCTTCCGCAGCACGAACACAGCCGC
>CADCPG010000235.1 GCA_902803255.1 uncultured Ruminococcus sp.
AAGACGAATCCGTTGCCGTATATCTTTTCCTTTTCACTCCCGCTTCCCTCAGCTTCGATGCCCGCCTGCTTTATCGAGTCGGCGAGCCCGCCGGTGCGCCTGACCACCGGGACCGTCCCGTATCTCGATGCTATCATCTGCGCCAGGCCGCACGGCTCGGCGAGCGACGGCATGATGAATATGTCGGCTCCGGCGTATATACGCGACGCGAGACCTCTGTCGTACGAGATCAGCGACCTCACCCTGCCGGGATGACGGCCTTCGAGCCCGCGGAAGAAGTCCTCGTATTCACGCTCTCCGGTGCCGAGCAGCACGAAGCTGCCGCCCGTCGCGTCCAGCAGGCCGTCGATCATGCCCGCGGCAAGTCCGATGCCCTTGTGTCCGGCAAGGCGCGTGATCATCGAAAACAGCGGTCCGTCCCCCGAGATCCCGAGCTCGGAGCAGAGCGCGGCGCGGCAGCGGTCCTTGCCCGCCTGGCGGACGGGTCCGAAGCGCCTTCCCGGATCGGGGTCGCGCCCGGGATCGTAAAGTCCCGTATCGATGCCGTTCAGTATCCCGCGCAGCTTGCCGCGGCAGGAGCCGAGGAAGCCTTCGAGGCCGCAGCCGAATTCAGGCGTGAGGATCTCCGACGCGTACGTCGGCGAGACCGTCGTCAGCCTGTCGCAGGCAACGGCCGCGCCCTTGAGCAGATTTATGCAGTCGCCGAATTTCAGCTCGGGGAGATATTCCTCGCCCAGTCCGAAGACGTCGCCGAGGATGTAGGGGTCGTATTTCCCCTGATATTCGAGATTGTGCACGGTGAACACGCTCTTCACGCCGGTGAGGTTCCCCGCCCGCTTCTCGCGGTCGAGATAGATCACGGCGGTGGCCGACTGCCAGTCGTTCGCGTGGAGTATGTCGGGGCACATGCCGTCGCGCTTCATCAGCTCGACGACCGCGGCGCCGAAGAAGGCGAAGCGCTCGCCGTCGTCGTACTGTCCGTATGTCGACGGCCGGTCGAAGTAGTAGCTGTTCCCGATGAATATGTACCGCACGCCGCCCGCGTCGGTATACAGAGCGTCGCAGCGCTGGCGTCTCCACGCGAGCGGGACCTCGAATGAGTCGAGCGGCTTCATGCCGCTCCGGTATCTTTCGGGGATCGACGAATACAGCGGCAGCGCCACGCTCACAGAAAGACCTGGAAAGCGGGATGCCAGAGCCGCGGGGAGAGACCCCATGACGTCGCCGAGGCCGCCGGTCGAGACGAACGGAGTGGCTTCAGAGCCGGCGAAAAGGATCTTTTTCAAACCATGATCCCCTTTCCGATGAAGAATGGCATCGTGCTGTGCCCCGACAGGACCCTGCCGTCCCTTATGACGGCGTTCTTGTCGGCCACGACGCAGTTGAGGCTGCAGCCGCCTCCGACGATCCCGTCCTGCATGATGACGGAGTTCTCTACCTTCGTGCCGCGCGCGATACGGACTCCTCTGAAGATCACCGAGTTGCGCACCTCGCCCTCTATCACGCAGCCGTCTGCGACGAGCGAGTTCGTGACCGACGAGCCGGGCAGGAAGAGCGAAGGCGCCGAGTTGCGCACCTTGGTGTACACCGGACGTCCCTCGGTACCGAAGAGTTCGCGGCGGACGCTGCCGTCGAGCAGGCTCATGGAGCACTCGAAATAGCCCGCCATCGAGTTGATAATCGCGTAGAATCCGTCGAGCGGGAAGGCGCGGTAGTTAGCCCTGCCCACGTTCCTCGACATTATGTCGCGGAAGAAGCTGGTATAGCCGTAAGCGGCGGCGTCGCCCAGCACCGAGAGGAGATAGGCGCGCGAGATCACCATGATATTGGTGCATATCGCGGTGTCGGGGCCGTCGTCGGGAGTACAGGCGTGAACGTCGGTGATCCTGCCGTCGCCGTCGCAGATGACGGCGGAATGGCGCGACGTCACGTTGCCGACGTCCCCGCTCCTCTTGGTGACGAGTGTGATGTCGGCGCCCGACGACAGGTGATACGCGATCACCCGCGACAGGTCGATATTGCAGATTATGTCGCAGTCGGAGCAGACCACGACGTCCTCGGAGCACTCGGAGATGAAATTCACCGAGCTGAGCATCGCCTCGAGCCTGGTGCTGTATACTCCCGCGACGCCCCCCGCGTTGTACGCGGTGATGAAGGGCGACAGGAGCTTTATGCCGCCCGAGCGCCGGGCGAGGTCCCAGTCCTTGCCCGTTCCGATGTGGTCGAGCAGCGAACGGTAGTTGTAATTGGTGATGATGCCCACCTTGTCGATCCCGGCGTTGACCATGTTAGACAGGGTGAAGTCGATCAGCCTGTACCTGCCGCCGAACGGCACCGAGGCCATCGTGCGGTATTTGGTGAGTTCGGGCACGATATCGTCGTGCAGATGCGAAAAAACAAGTCCCGCGGCTTTCATACCGGTGTCCCCCTCTTCTCAGTCCGAATACATCATCGCGCCGGGCTCGACGGCCTCGTCGTCGACCACCTTGACTCCGGCGCCTATCACGGCGATGTCGCCGTCGGGAGCGTTCCGCCGTCCCACCGTAGCTCTCGCGCCGATGACGGCCCCGTCGTCGACTATCGCCCGGTCGACCGTGGCTCCCGCGCGGATGACGGCGCGGCTCATGATCACCGAGTCCCTGACCGACGCGCCCGCCTCGACGGTCACGCCCGAGCCGAGCACCGAGTTTATCACCTCGCCGTAGATCTCGCAGCCCTCGGTGACCGACGAATTCGACACCGATGCGGTCTTGCCGATATACTGCGGAGCCGCGGCCTCGTGCCTCGAATAGATCCTCCAGGAGTCGTCGTTCAGGCGCAGCGGGGGATCCTCGCCCAGCATGTCCATGTTCGCCTCCCAGAGCGACTTCACCGTCCCGACGTCCTTCCAGTAGCCGTCGAAGCGGTAGGCGAAGAGCCTCTTTCCCTGGGAGAGCATCGACGGTATTATGTTCTTCCCGAAGTCGTTCGACGACGACGGATCGCGCTCGTCCGCGGCGAGGCTGTCGAGCAGCATGCGTGTGTTGAATATGTAGATGCCCATCGATGCCAGCGTGCTCTCGGGGACCTTCGGCTTCTCGGAGAATTTCACGATCCTCCCGTCGCCGTCGGTGCTCATGATGCCGAAGCGCGACGCCTCCTCGAGGGGGACGTCGATGACGGCGATGGTGCAGTCGGCTCCGCTCCGCCTGTGATACGCAAGCATCTTCGCGTAGTTCATCTTGTATATGTGGTCGCCCGAGAGAACGAGCAGATAGTCGGGCGAATACCTGGCGATGAAGTCGCGGTTCTGCCAGATCGCGTTCGCGGTGCCGCTGTACCAGTCGGCGCTCCCGCGCCCCTGATAGGGAGGCAGGATCTTGACGCCGCCGAATGTGCGGTCGAGGTCCCAGGGCAGCCCGTTGCCGATATAGTCGTTGAGCAGCAGCGGCTGGTACTGGGTGAGCACGCCCACCGTGTCGATACCTGAATTGACGCAGTTCGAAAGGGTGAAATCGATGATGCGGTATTTACCGCCGAATGATACCGCGGGCTTCGCGAGGCGCGAGGTGAGAGCGTAGAGCCTGCTCCCCTGCCCGCCGGCGAGGATCATCGCGATGCATTCCTTTTTCTTGAACATGTTGTTCCACCGGCCTTTCCGGGAGATATCCCGGTTATTTTGGTTGAATCGGTCTGTCGGTCTTCCTGCTGCCGGCTGTCGGCTTCGCGGGCGGCGCCATCCGGTAGAGCGCTCCGGACAGCGGCGCGAGCGGGATCCTCACCGAGGCCTCCCTGCCGTCGGCCGGCTTAGCCGACGCGGTGAGCGTCGCGGGAGGGACGGCGCCGGTCCCGCCGTATTCCTCGCAGTCGGTCGAGATCAGCCGCTTCCAGCGGCTGCCCGGCTCACCCGGCACGCCCGCCCTGTAATCCGGCCGGGCGGCCGCCGAGAAGTTTATGACGGCGAGCAGCGTCCCCTTCTCCGACATGCGGAGGAAGGAGATGATGTTGCGGTCCCTGTCGTCGGGCTGGATCCACTCGAATCCGTCCCAGCCCCCGTCCCTCTCCCAGAGCTCGGGGGAGGAAAGGTATATGAAGTTGAGATCCGAGACAAAGTGCTGGAGCTGTCTGTGCCTGTCGTATCCGAGCAGGAACCATTCGGTCGCGGCGTCGCAGTTCCATTCGTCGAACTGTCCGATCTCGTTCCCGGCGAAATTCAGCTTCTTTCCGGGGCACGTCATCATCCAGAGGAGGAATGCCCTGGTATCGGCGAACTTTCCGTCGTATCCGGCCGGGGTGCGGTCGAGCAGCGACTTCTTGCCGTGTACGACCTCATCGTGCGAGACGGGCAGTATGTAGTTCTCGGAGAAGGCGTAGCAGAGCGGGAAGGTGAGCTTTTCATGGCAGAAGCGCCGGAAGAGCGGGTCGGTCGACTTGTAGCTCAAGGCGTCGTTCATCCAGCCCATGTTCCACTTGTAGGAGAAGCCCAGGCCGTCCGGCGGCTCTGACGTGATGCCGCCCCAGGCCGTCGATTCCTCGGCTATCATCATCACCTGCGGGAACCTGCCGCGCATATGCGAGTTGAGTTTCTTGAAGAAGGCTATCGCCTCGAGGTTGCGGTTGTCGCCGTATACGTTCGGGATCCACTCGCCCGGCATGCGGTCGTAGTCGAGATAGAGCATCGACGCCACGGCGTCGACGCGCAGGCCGTCGGCGTGGTACACCGAGGCGTAGTAGTCCGCGTTCGAGATGAGGAACGACTGGACCTCGTTGCGGCCGACGTCGAAGCAGCGCGTGCCCCAGCCGGCGTGCTCCATCCGGTCCTTCCCCTGGTACTCGTAGAGCGGGCCGCCGTCGAATTCGCAAAGTCCGAACGCGTCTTTCGGGAAATGGGCCGGCACCCAGTCGAGGATCACCCCGACCCCCGCCTCGTGCATCCGGTCGACGAACCCGCAGAAGTCCTCCGGACTGCCGAATCTGGACGTCGGTGCGTAAAACCCGCTCACCTGGTATCCCCATGAGCCTTCGAAGGGGTGCTCGCTGACCGGCAGCAGCTCGACGTGCGTGTAGCCCATCGCCTTCACGTAGGGGGCGAGCTCGCCGGCTATCTGACGGTAGCCCGGCCTTTCCCCGCCGTCGTTCCGGATCCAGGAGCCGAGGTGCAGTTCGTATATGTTGAGCGGGCGCCGGCAGTCGCGGGCGTCAGGTCTCGACGACATCCACGCAGCGTCGGTCCAGCGGTATCCGAACGGGGCCTCCGCCACGATCGACGCCGCCTCGGGAGGCGCCTCGAAGCTCACCGCGTAGGGGTCGGGCTTCCAGACGGTCCTCCCGACGTCAGACGCTCCTTCGCGCGGGGCGGCTCTGAATATGTACTTGTATCTGCCGCCGCGCGGGATCTCCGGAAGCGTGGCTTCCCATATCCCGCCCTCCGTGATCCTTTCCATCGGGACCGCGGACGCCGTGTCCCAGCCGCAGAAGTCTCCGCACACGTATGCCGCGAGCGCGTTCGGCGCCCAGACGCGGAAGACCGTCCTCCCGTCCGACGTGTGCTGACCGAGATATCTGTAGGCCTCGAAATTCGTCCCCTGATGGAACAGATAGGCGGCAAGGCCGTCTCTTTTTTCTGCTTTTGCTGCCATATGCGTGAGCCCGGGAGCTGTACGCCCTGCGGGGCGTTCCTTACCGTTCGATGCCCAGGGCGTCGAAAGCCACGGGGTACATGTTGCTCTTGAGCTTCCCTTTTTCTTCCCTGTCGGAATAGTCCTTCACGACGTGCGGGCAGTGGTTCTTGTATTCGTACCCGGGCACTGACGGGGCGGCCCACTTCACCGCGTTGTATATTATCCGCAGCACATAGGGGTTGTGGAACGACGGGCAGGTCTCGTGGCCGGGCTGGAAGTAGAATATCCTGCCGCAGTCGCGGAGGTATGTCATGCCCGAGCGGAAGATGTATCCGTCCTCGTACCAGCTGCCGAAGATCAGTTCGTTCGGCTGAGGAACGAAGAAGGGCTCGGCGTAGAGCTCCTCCGACTCGATGAAGAACTTGTCGGGAATACCCTCGGCGATCGGGTGAGTCGGCAGAAGGTTCCACATGATCTCCTTCTGGTTGCGGCCCCAGGTGAGGTTTCCGAGCGTTCCCACGATCGTCTTGAAGGGCTTCGAATGGTGCGCAGAATGCAGCGCGATGAACCCTGTCTTACCCATATAGACGCGGTCGCGGATCTTCTTCACCAGGTCGTCGTTCACCTCTCCGTGGGCCATGTGGCCCCACCAGATGAGGACGTCGGTGCTGTCGAGCACGCTGTCTGGAAGCCCCTGGTCGGGGTCGTCGAGCGCGGCCAGCGTGCACTCGATGCCGGGATACTGCGAGAGATATTCGGCGATGCACGCGTGGATGCCGTTCGGATAGAGGGCTTTGGCTGCCTCCTCGGTCTTTTCGTGTCTGAATTCGTTCCAGAGCGTGACTCTGATCTTTCTTTCTGTTTCCATGGTGTTTCTCTCCTTGAACGGTCGTTTAGGTATACTGCTGACTGATAATATACGGTGCTCTGATGCCCCGGCCGGATCAGCCGGGACGGTGTCTTTACCGCGGGCTGCCGGCCGTCAGATCTCGGTCTCGAAGCCGTCGTACGCCGGGACCGCCCCGAGCGGCGCGAGCAATGCCGCGGTCTCTTCGTGAGTGCCGTGGAGCGTCCTCGCCATGTGCGTGGTGATGATCTTCGCGCCGTCGGCTATGCCCTTCTGCTTTCTCATCGTCTCGAGCATGATGGCTATCATCGGGACCGAAGTGTGCCCGAAGACCCTGTCGTCGCCCGGGACGTCCCCGAGAGTTGCCTCGAAGACCACCGCGTTCGGCTTCGCTTTTCTTATGAGCTGCCAGGTGTCGTACATGATCCAGCCCGAGTCGGCCCCGTAGAAGAAGCTGCGCCCCGATGACTTTTCGGTCACTATCCAGTTGAGCGTCTGCTCACCGGTGAAATAAAGGTCGTGGTTCGAACGGCATGGCATGAGGACATATCCGTCCGTCTCCTCAGCGGTGCCCGGCTTCACCTCGTGCGGCACGAGCTCGGGCGGGAGCTCCCCCAGCCTGCGGAAGACTCCGGCGTCGGCGAAGACGTCGATCCTGTGTTCCGCACCCTCCGCCAGTCGGAAGAGGCTCCTCCGGTCCAGATGGTCGTGATGGGAATGGGTGACGGCTACCGCGCGGATTCCGCGGAACATGCCGGGCGTGCCCAGCCTTTCGGCGTAGTCGTAGATGTGCGGACCGGGATCGATGAGCAGTCCGCCGTCGGTCATCGCGGACGAATATCTCCGCGTGCGTCTGTCGTCCGGCGCGACGCCG
>CADCPG010000236.1 GCA_902803255.1 uncultured Ruminococcus sp.
CCCTTGTCAACACTTTTTTCGCTCAAAATACGACTTTTTTCGCGATTTTTTGACAATGATAATACACAATAATCATTTGATAAGCCAGACCGGGGATCCGGCATCGAGCAGAGCCTTCACGAAGATCTCGATCCCGATCGCGACGAGCACCGCTCCTCCGGCTATCTCGGCCTTCTCGGCGAGTATATCGCCGAACTTTTTCCCGACGAATACTCCCCCGATGCATATGGCGAAGGTAACGACCCCTATGATCGCCGATTCGACTGCGGCCGCGGTGACCGACAGCCCCGAGGCGGTAAAGCCGACAGAGAGCGCGTCGATCGACGTCGCGATACCCTGGAACGCGAGCGCCAGGGCACCTGTCGCCTTTCTCCCCGCCGGGGCTTTTTCCGGATCCGCCGGGTTCTCTGCGGACGGGCAGCCGGCGGATCCTGCGTCACTACCGGCCCTCATGCTTTTTATCCCCTCAGCGATCATGCGGATCCCGAGGAAAAGCAGCAGGATCAGCGAGATCCAGGGTATGAATTTCCGCACCGCGGCGAAAATGTGCGAGACCGTCGAGACGACGAACCATCCGGCGAACGTCATGAAAAACTGAAATCCCCCGAAGGTCCCCGCTATCGCGAGCCGCCGCGTTTTTTTCATATCCGGCTCAGCCATCGCGTCGGCGGCGGAGACCGAGAAGGCGTCGACGGCAAGCGCGGCGCCGAGCAGCACGCTGTTCAGAAAAAATGTGAATGAAAACTCCATGTCAATGACCGGCCGCGCCGGCAAAAGCCGGCGCGGACTTCCCTGTATGTCAAAACTCGGTTGTTTCAGCCCTGGCCCGCGGCGTCAGTAGCTCTTCTGGCCCTGTCCCGCCCTCGCGAGATTGACCGGCCCCTCCGAGAGGACGCCGATGTGTTCGATCGACTTTCCGGTCCCGATCGCGACGCAGTTGATCGGGTTCCTCGCGATACGCGTCTTGATCTCGGTGATCTCGGTGATCAGCATGTCGAGCCCTCCGAGCAGAGAGCCGCCTCCGGTCATGACGATCCCGTTCTTGGTTATATCCGCCAGCAGCTCGGGCGGCGTGCGCTCGATGACCTGGCAGATCGCGTCGAGGATCGCCTGGAGCGGACTGAGCATGGCCTCTAGCATCTCGGCCGAACTTAGTGTGACGAATTTCGGTATGCCCTGCGCGAGGCACCGGCCGCCCACGTTCATCGTTTTGATCCTGTCCTGCCTGTATACGCAGCCGATGGTCTTCTTCACGTTCTCGGCGGTCTGCTCGCCGATAACGACGTTGTGCTTCGACCTGACGTATCTCATTATCGCCTCGTCGAACTTGTCGCCGGCGACCTTGATCGACTCCGACACGACGACCCCGTCGAGCGAGATGACGGCGATGTCGGTCGTTCCGCCGCCTATGTCGACCACCATGTTTCCGGTCGGCTGTGATATGTCGATCCCGGCTCCGATGGCGGCCGCGACCGGCTCCTCGATGAGATACACCGCCCTCGCACCGGCGTTCTTCGCGGCGTCGACGACCGCCCTCTCCTCGACCTCCGTTATCCCCGAAGGAATGCATACGACGACCCTGGGCTTGCCGATCGACCGCCCGCACGCCTGCCTTATGAAGAACTCCAGCATCTTCAGCGTGATCTCGTACTGGCTTATGACTCCGTCGCGCATCGGTCTTATCGTCCGGATATTGGCCGGTGTTCGGCCGATCATGTCCTGGGCATCCTTGCCGATGCAGATTATCTCGCCGGTATCGGTGTCGACGGCAACCACCGACGGCTCGTTGATCACTATCTCATTTCCCTTGTAGACCAGGCACGACGCGGTCCCAAGGTCTATACCTATGTCTGGTCTGAACGACAGTCTTGCCATGTGACCGCCTCCTTCCTTCAAAGTCTGAGAGAAAAATCAAAAAATCCCCGTATCCCGGTGCACGGGCACAGAATATTATTATACTATAAAAAACGGAAAAAATCAACTGCTTTCGGGGCTCCGCGGAAAAAACGGATGTCATCCCGGCGCACATGATGCTTCGCCCTATGCTTCCGCTATCGCCGCGCATACCGTCCCCGCCGCGCCGGCGCGCTTCAGCAGCGCACAGCATTCGGAGACGGTCGATCCGGTGGTGACGAGGTCGTCGACGAGTATCACAAGGCGCCCCTCTGCGAGTCCCGGTGCGATCACCGAGAACATACCCGAGACGTTGTCCTCTCTCGAGGCAACGTCGAGCCTCTTCTGGATGCCGCCGGAGCCCGACCGTCCCAGCATCTTCCAGCACTCGAGCCCGCAGGCGCGGGCGAGCGAACTGCCGAGCAGTTCGGCCTGATCGACGCCCTCTTCCCTTATGCGCTTCGCGCTCCGCGTGACGTATGTCACGACGGCATGTCCGCTGTCGGGTGGAACGCCGATATCCCCGAGCAGCGACGCGACGCCCGGGGCAAGTCTTTCGGCGAGCAGATCCGCGAGCATGCGGTCCCTGTTCTTTTTCAGCCTGAATATCGCTCTGTTGAGAGCGGAATCCGATTCCGACGCCCGGTAAAAGCCGAGCTTCACAAACCCCGAGCAGCCGGCCTCCCGCATGTTCTTCCGCAGGCAGACGCAGTCTGCGGCGCAGTGTCCGCACGACGGGCAGCGCTCTGCGCTCTTGAGCTCCAGCTGACGCAGGCATTCGGGGCACAGTATGTCCCGTCCTCCCGTGTCGGGCTCGCCGCAGCACGCGCACTTCTCTCCGGCAAGGAATGAGCGGAGGAAGAGCTTCACTGCCTTCGATCCGCCGCTCAAGCCCGGCCCCCTTTTCTTCTGTGCGTCGAATCCGCCTCGAGCAGTCGCCTGACGAGACCGGTATACCGGATGTCGGTGCGGCTGTTTGACACCATGTCGGCTATGAGACGGCTTTTCCCGACGATAATGACCCTTTTGTGGGCCCTTGTAACGGCGGTATAGAGCAGATTGCGCGTCGCGAGCACGGGAGGAATGTCGCCCAGCGGAATGACGACTGAGTCGTATTCGCTGCCCTGGCTCTTGTGGACCGTGATCGCGTAGGCGAGCTCGAGGTCTTCGAGCGAAGAAAAATCGTACACGACTTCCCTTCCGTCGAACGACACGTCCATAAACTTCCCGAAGTTGTCCATCCCGGTGATGACGCCTATATCCCCGTTGAAGATCCCCTGGCCGCTCCGCCTGCCCGATCTCCACTCGATATCGTAATTGTTCCTCACCTGCATGACCCTGTCGCCGGTGCGGAAGACGGTATTCCCGCGCCGGTGCTCCCGCCTTCCCGCCGCGGGGGGGTTAACAAGCTCCTGGAGCTTTGTATTGAGGTATTCGGTCCCCGCCGTCCCCCTCCTCGTGGGAGAGATGACCTGGACCGATTCGGAAGGCCCGTATGCCGCCGGCAGCCGCCTGGCGCAGAGATCGGCGACGTAATCGGCTATGTCCCGGTCGCTTTCCTTCTCGATGAAAAAGAAATCGCGGTCGCGCGAATTCAGTACCGGCATCTGCCCGCGGTTGATCGCGTGCGCGTTCATGACGATCAGCGAGCTCTCGGCCTGCCTGAAAATGTGGCGCAGAGACACGACGGGAATGACGCCCGAAGCTATGATGTCGGCAAGTATGTTTCCGGCTCCGACCGACGGCAGCTGGTCGGCGTCGCCGATGAGCACGAGCCGGCAGCCCGGCTTTAACGCGTGAAGAAGCGCCGACATGAGCAGAGTGTCGATCATCGAGATCTCGTCGACGATGATCACATCCTCCTCGAGCCGGTTCTTTTCGTTGCGCCTGAAGCTGCGGAGCATATCCCTGCCGCCTTCGTCAGACATGTCGACTTCGAGCAGCCGGTGGATCGTCCTCGCCTCCCTGCCGGTCGCCTCGGTGATCCGCTTCGCGGCGCGTCCCGTGGGAGCGGCCAGCGTCAGCTTCATGTCCATGCTCCCGAAAATGCCGATGAGCGCCGAGATCACAGTGGTCTTGCCGGTGCCGGGGCCTCCGGTTATGACGGTCACCCCGCGGCTGAGCGCGGTGAAGATCGCCTGACGCTGCTCGTCGGCGTATCTTATGCCCTGATTCTTTTCCGAATGGGAGATGAAAGTCTCGATGTCCCCGATGTCGAGCGACGCGCTCCCTCTGCACAGACGGCAGAGTCTCCCCGCGATATAGCTCTCGTGGTCGTACATTTCAGCGGGATAGAGCAGCGACACGAATCCTCCCGAACCGCTCTCACCGGCTTCCTGCGCCGTGACGGGGCCGGAAGAACTGACGGCCGTCTCCCCGGTGAGTACGCCGGGTCCGGCGCAGGGCGGTACGGCATCGCCCGCCGGCAGGTCCTCCGCGACGATCCTCCCCGCGGCGACTTCCTTCTTCACCGCCTCTTCGGCGGTCTCCGCGGGTATACCCAGGAATTCGGCGGCGGCGGGCAGCAGCCGGTCATACGGTATGCAGGTATGCCCCTCTCTGAAGGCCAGGTCGCACAGGACCGTCCTGACGCCGCTCGAGAGCCGCTCGGGGCAGTCACGGGCGAACCCCAGCGCTCCCGCGAGGACGTCGATCCTCTCGAACGAGAGGCCCTCTATCTCGTCGCAGAGCAGGTACGGCGACCGTTTGGCCGTTTCCACGGCCCGCTCCTTGTATCTTCCGTAGACCTTCATGGCCATCGACGGCCCGATATAAGACCTGAAGAAAGCCATGACGGCGCGGATGTCGGATTTCGACTTGAACTCCTCCGAGATCTCGCGCGCCCGCTTCGGCGTGATCCCGGGTATCTGGGCCAGCCAGCCGGGGTGCTCCCCGATCACCGTCGCGGTATCGTCTCCGAAAGCTTCGACGATCTTGGACGCGGTCTTGGGACCGATGCCCTTTATCGCCCCGGATGCCAGATACTTCTCGAGGTCGGCGGCCTCTCCGGGAAGTTCGGTCCTGTATTCGTTCACCTTGAACTGACGGCCGAATTTCGGATTCTGCTCCCATCTTCCGTAGACCGAGAGACGGTCGCCCTCTCCGACGTCGGGCATGATCCCGACCGCCGATACCGGCACGCCTCCCGAATTCAGCGTTATGACGGAATAGCCGTTCATGTCGTTGCGGTAGATGACGCTCTCGACAGTCCCGGGGATGCTTCCGTCCTCCGTCATCAGGTAGTTGTCGTCGAGGGCCTCCGGAGCTTCCTTTTTTATGTCCTCCAGAAGCCGGTCGAGCTCTTTTTTCCCGGCCTTCTTCAATTCAGCAGCTCCGCGAGCTTCGGGGCGAGGTCGGTCTTCTCCCACGGAGCCCCGACGTCCTCTCTACCCATCTGTCCGTATGCCGCGAGCTCGCCGTAGATCGGACGGCGCAGTCCGAACGCCGAGATGATCGCGGCGGGTCTGAGGTCGAACGACTCGCAGAGCTTCGACGCGATTACGCCGTCCGGTACGAGTCCGGTCCCCTTGGTGTCCACGTTCACCGACACCGGCTTCGCGACGCCTATCGCGTAGGCGATCTGTATCTCGCATCTCTCGGCGAGCCCCGCCGCGACGACGTTCTTCGCGAGATATCTCGCGGCGTAGGCGCCGCTGCGGTCCACTTTCGTCGGGTCCTTTCCCGAGAACGAGCCGCCGCCGTGGCTGGCGTACCCTCCGTACGTATCGACGATGATCTTTCTTCCGGTGAGGCCGGAATCGCCCATCGGCCCCCCGATCACGAACCTTCCGGTGGGATTGATGAAGTATTTCGTGCCGGCGTCGATGAGCTCGGGCGGGATGACCTTCTCTATAACTTCTTTCTTTATTCCCTCTCTTACGCGCTCGATCCCCACGCTGCCGCTGTGCTGCGACGACACGACGACGGTGTCGATGCGCACCGGCCTGTAGCCGTCGTATTCGACGGTGACCTGGGTCTTTCCGTCGGGCCGCAGGAACTGAAGCGTCCCGTCCTTGCGTACCTCGGTCAGACGCTTGGCAAGCTTATGGGCCATCGAGATGGGAAGCGGCATGAGCTCGGGCGTCTCGCGGCAGGCGAAGCCGAACATCATGCCCTGGTCGCCTGCACCGGTGTCGAGGCCGTCGGAGATCTCGCCCTCCTTCGCCTCGAGCGATCTGTCGACGCCCATGGCGATGTCGGGAGACTGCTCGTGGACCGAGGATATGACGGCGCACGAGTCGCAGTCAAAGCCGTATTTCGCCCTCGTATATCCTATCTTCCTCACCGTCTCGCGGGCGATCTTCTGAAGGTCGGAATAGCCTTCCGTCGTGATCTCGCCCATGATCGAGATGAGCCCGGTCGTGCAGGTGACTTCGCACGCAACGCGGGCGTCCGGGTCCTGCGCGATTATGTCGTCGAGGATCGCGTCCGCGATCATGTCGCATATCTTGTCCGGATGTCCCTCGGTGACCGATTCGGAAGTGAAAAGTCTGTGTCTTCTGTCCATAGTCCTGATATATCCTTCTTTCCTGATGATCCTTCGTTATGTGATACCGCCGGCGGTCCGCGGCGTCGGGCCGCAAAAAAACCTCCGAGCGGAGATTCCCGACAGTCGGAGGCTTGGCCTTATCTGTCAGGAATTAGCACCTTGCCGTAACAGGCAGGTTGCTGCAGCATCAAAGGGCCTGTCCCTCCGCTGCTCTTGATAAGTGGGCTTATAATATTATAGCAGATTATTCGCCGTTGTCAAGAAAAATCGGGCCGGCATGAGCCGGCGCCGATCTTTTCCGGCTCTGGCCGCGGCTCCGGCCGGGCCCGCTCCGCGTTTCCCGTCAGAAGATTGCTGCCAAACCGTACGAGATAAGTGTCATGACGGTGCCCGCGATGAGCAGACCGATGAAAGCCGACAGCATCGCGCGCCAGAATTTTTCACCGATGAAAGCGCAGACGAGGGCGCCGGTCCAGCCGCCCGTCATGGGAAGCGGGATGGCGACGAACAGGCAGATGCCCCAGAAGGCGTACTTCTCTATCTTCGGGCGGTTCTTTTCGGCCTTTCTCGTGAGCCAGTCGGAGATTTTCACAAAGAATCTCACCCGCGAGCGGCCCATCCACTCGATGACTTTAGTGACGAACAGAAGGATCACGGGGATGGGGAGCATGTTGCCCGCGATCGCGAGCAGGAAGGTCTGCCACCACGGCAGCCCGAGCGTCGCTCCGAGCGGTATGCCGCCTCTGAGCTCTATGACCGGTATCATCGAGCAGAAGAAAACGCACAGTTCCCTGCCCACCGTTTCGAGGAAGAAATGTTCTATCGCCTGGATCATTTTTCGGTTCCGTTGAGTGAATTTCTCTTTAGCATTCCGCGTTCCCGTCTCCGTCTCCGTCCCGGTCCCATGCTTTCCGTCTCCGCCGGAGGCGCGTTATCTCCCGCTTTCTGCCTCTCCTTTCTTTTTCCCTTTGAGAAAGGGGGAGAGGTGCTTGTAGAGCAGGAAGGTTATGAGCGAATCGACAGCCCCCTTAACGAAAGTGAACGGAAGGTTGAAGATCAGCAGGCAGGAGACGAGTCCGTCGACCGACGGAAGAATCTTCTGATACGCGCCTATGATAGCCTCCATGGGCATCAGTTTCGAGTAGGCGGGATAAACGATGAAAAAGTTGATCGGAAAGCTCGCGGCGGCCATGAGAAGCGTGCCGGAGACCATTCCGATGAGGGCGCCGCCCCGGTTTTTCCTGAAGCGGTATATCAGTCCCGCCGGAAGGACGAAGCAGATCCCGATGAAGAAATTGGCCAGCTCGCCGACTCCCCCGGTCATTGAGGACGGGAGCTTGACGAGATTCTTGATGAGGCAGACCGCCAGTCCCTCGACGGGACCGACGCCGAACGCGGCGATGAGCGCCGGAAGTTCGGAAAAATCGAATTTGATGAACGAAGGTATGATCGGGATCGGAAACTCGAGATACATGAGTATCACGGCGATCGCCGCGAGTATTCCGGTCACTGTAAGTCTCCTCGCCGGAGACATTTCATTTTTAGACACAGTAAAAAACCCCCTTCCGGGGGAGAATATTTCCGCGCATACGGTATTCTCCCATCCCGACTTTACGGTCGGTGCATGGATCTCACATGCTCGGCCGTCCGAAGGACGGTTCGCGGACTATACCGCCGGTACTGGATCTCACAGTTCCCGAATAGTATTATAACAGTGCCCCGGCACGCATGCGTCCGGGAGCTGTTTCCCGCCGGCGTCGGCCGCACGGCGGAAAACAGGTTTTTTGCCGGACGTGCGGATGGCACGTCCGGCAAATAAGCGACGCCGCTGAAGATCAGCCGAGGATCTCGGAGACGACGCCCGAACCGACGGTCCTGCCGCCTTCGCGGATAGCGAAGCGGAGTCCGTTCTCGCAGGCGATGGGCGTGATGAGTTCAACGGTGAACTCCACGTTGTCGCCCGGGCGGCACATCTCGACGCCCTCAGGGAGCTCGATGGTGCCGGTAACGTCGGTCGTTCTGAAATAGAACTGAGGTCTGTAGCCCGATACGAAGGGTTTCTTGCGTCCGCCTTCCTTCTCGGTCAGTACGTAGACCTGGCCTTTGAATTTGGTGTGAGGATGGACCGATCCGGGTTTGCAGAGGACCTGACCGCGCTCAATCTCGTCCTTGGCAACGCCGCGGAGGAGGCAGCCGATGTTGTCGCCGGCCTCAGCCTGCGGAAGGAGCTTGTGGAACATCTCGACGCCGGTCACGACGACGGTGCGGCGCTCTTCGGTAAGACCGATGATCTCGACGGGGTCGGAGACCTTGACGGTTCCTCTCTCGACACGGCCGGTAGCGACTGTGCCGCGGCCGGAGATCGAGAAGACGTCCTCAACGGGCATCAGGAACGGGAGATCGGACTTGCGCTCAGGGGTCGGGATGTAGGAGTCGACGGCATCCATGAGTTCTCTGATGGAGTCATACACGGGGTCGTTCGGATCCTTGGAGGGAGACTCGAGGGCGTCACGGGCGGAGCCGCGGATGATCGGAATGTCATCGCCCGGGAAATCGTACTCGGAGAGGAGGTCGCGGACTTCCATCTCAACGAGGTCGAGGAGCTCGGGGTCATCGACGAGGTCGGTCTTGTTCATGTAGACGACGATCGCGGGAACGCCGACCTGACGGGCGAGCAGAACGTGCTCGCGGGTCTGCTGAAGAGGTCCGTCGGTTCCGGCAACGACCAGGATGGCGCCGTCCATCTGAGCAGCACCGGTGATCATGTTCTTAACATAGTCGGCGTGCCCGGGGCAGTCAACGTGAGCATAGTGACGTGCTGCGGTCTCATACTCTACGTGACGGGTGTTGATTGTGATACCTCTTGCTTTCTCTTCGGGAGCGTTGTCGATCTGGTCATAGGCCATGAACTCGATTTTATCGTTTCCGAGTGAGAGGTACTTGGTGATAGCAGCGGTAAGAGTGGTCTTGCCGTGGTCAACGTGACCGATGGTGCCGATGTTTACATGCGGCTTGGTGCGTTCGAACGTTGCTTTTGCCATTGGATGTTTCCTCCGTGTTATTTCTTTAAATAATTGTTGCTGAAATGCGGGTCAGGCGTTTTTGCCCGACACGATTTTTTCCATAATGGATTTGGGTACCTCGGCGAAATGGCTCGGCTCCATCGAGAACTGACCGCGTCCCTGAGTGCGGGAGCGAAGGTCGGTCGAATAGCCGAACATGTTGGAGAGAGGAACGTTGGCCGTTATCTCCCACACGCCGCCCGACTGGGTGTCCTGAGAGAGGATGGTGCCGCGTCTGCCGACCAGATCGCCCGTGACTCCGCCCATGTAGTCGTCCGGCACTATGACCGTGACCTTCATGATGGGCTCGGTTAGCACGGGATCCGCCTTGCGCATGGCCTCCTTGAACGCCATCGATCCGGCGATCTTGAAAGCGAGCTCGGACGAGTCGACCTCGTGGAACGAACCGTCGAACAGAGTCACATTGACATCGACCACGTTGTAGCCGGCGAGAACGCCGCTCTGCATGGCGGATCTGATACCTTCGTCGACCGACGGAATGAATTCCTTCGGAATGACGCCTCCGACGATCTCGTTGAAGAAGTGGTATCCGGAGCCGGGCTCGGCGGGCTCTATGCGGATCTTGACGTGACCGTACTGTCCGTGACCGCCTGTCTGTCTCGCGTACTTGCACTCCTGTTCGACCGTCTTCCTGATCGTCTCCTTGTAGGCGACGTGAGGCTTGCCTATGTTGGCCTCGACCTTGAACTCGCGCAGAAGTCTGTCGACGATTATCTCAAGGTGGAGCTCGCCCATGCCGGCGATGATGGTCTGTCCCGTCTCCTCGTCGGTGTAGGTCCGGAATGTCGGGTCCTCCTCGGCGAGTTTGGCGAGAGCTTCGGTCATCTTTTCCTGTCCGGCGCGGGTCTTGGGCTCGATCGCAACTCTTATGACGGGTTCGGGAAACTCCATCGATTCAAGTATCAGGGGGGCGTTTTCGTCGCAAAGCGTGTCACCCGTCGTGGTGTTCTTGACGGCGACCACGGCCGCGATGTCGCCCGAATAAACGACGTCAAGGTCGTGTCTCGCGTTGGCGTGCATCTGAACGATGCGCCCCATGCGCTCGCGCTTGCCCTTTGTGGCGTTCCAGACCGTGTCGCCCGCCTTCAGCGTCCCGGAATATACCCGGAAGAAGCAGAGCTTGCCGACGAAGGGGTCGGTCATGATCTTGAACGCGAGGGCTGAGAAAGGTCCCTCGTCCGAGGCTACTCTCTCTTCGGACTCCTCGGTCTTCGGGTTGATACCGGTGATCGGGGGGACGTCGAGAGGCGACGGCAGATAGTCGATTATGGCGTCGAGGAGTTTCTGTACGCCTTTGTTCTTGAAAGACGTTCCGCATACGACCGGGACCAGATGGTTCGCGAGAGTCGCCTTGCGGATCGCGGTCTTGATTTCCTCTTTGGTTATTTCCTCGCCGGAAAGATACTTTTCAAACAGATCCTCGTCGACCTCGGCGGCCGATTCGATCATCTGGCTGCGGTATCTTTCGGCTTCTTCGCGCATATCTTCGGGCACCGGCTCGACTCTCATGTCCTTGCCGAGATCGTCGTAATAGATATCGGCTTCCATGTTGATCAGGTCGATGATCCCGCGGAATCCGTCCTCCTTGCCAATCGGGAGCTGTATCGGGACGGGGTTGGCAGCCAGCCTGTCCTTCATCATCTCCACGACACGGAAGAAATTGGCGCCCGTGATGTCCATCTTGTTGACGTACGCGAGACGGGGTACCCCGTATTTGCTCGCCTGTCTCCAGACAGTTTCGGACTGGGGCTCGACTCCGCCTTTTGCGCAGAACACGGCGACGGCTCCGTCAAGTACTCTGAGCGAACGCTCGACCTCGACGGTGAAGTCAACGTGCCCGGGAGTGTCTATGATATTGATGCGCATGCCCTTCCAGTGGCAGGTGGTGGCGGCAGACGTTATCGTGATGCCGCGCTCCTTTTCCTGCTCCATCCAGTCCATCGTCGCATCGCCGTCATGAGTTTCTCCGAGCCGGTGATTAATTCCCGTGTAGAACAGAATTCTTTCGGTCGTAGTCGTCTTACCGGCATCGATATGCGCCATGATGCCGATGTTACGCGTACGCTCGAGCGAATATTCTCTTGGCATTAAAAGAACTCCTTAATAGTGCTGTTTTCTTCCTGCCGGGGACGCCCCGGCAGGCAAAGGGATGCAGCGGATCAATATCTGTAATGTGCAAACGCCTTGTTTGCTTCCGCCATCCTGTGTGTCTCTTCTTTTTTCTTGAACGCGCCGCCGGCGTTGTTTGTCGCGTCAATTATTTCCGCGGCAAGTCTGTCGGACATCGTGCGTTCTCCGCGCTTTCTGGCGAATCCAACCATCCAGCGGAGCCCGAGCGTCTGGCGTCTGTCGGCTCTTACTTCGAGCGGTACCTGATAGGTGGAACCGCCGACACGGCGGGCCTTGACCTCCAGTACGGGGCTCACGTTTTCAAGCGCGGCGACAAAGACCTCAAGCGGATTTTTCCCGGTCTTGGATTCGACCTGGGCAAAAGCGTCGTAGACTATCGTCTGGGCGACGCCCTTCTTGCCGTCAAGCATAAGGTTGTTGATAAGCTTGGTGACCAGCTTTGATTTGTAAAGCGGATCCGGCAGAACATCTCTTTTGGATATACGGCCTCTTCTCGACACTGTACTTCCCTCCTTCATCAAATTTGAATGAAATCACAGGTACTCAAAAGCATATAAAATTTCTTCTGTCTGTCAGCGCGGCCGCGTTTCGATCTGCGTAACACAAATTAAACCGTGACAAGCACTGTATATGCTGCAATACCTTACGCCGGATTATTTCTTCGGCGTCTTTGTTCCGTATTTGGAACGGGCCTGCCTGCGGGCGGAAACACCCTGGGCATCAAGCGTGCCGCGTATGATGTGGTACCTGACGCCCGGCAGATCGCGGACTCTTCCGCCCCTGATAAGGACGACGGAGTGCTCCTGCAGATTGTGACCTTCGCCCGGGATATAGGTCGTGGCCTCGAGACCGTTCGTAAGACGCACTCTGGCGATCTTGCGCATGGCCGAGTTCGGCTTTTTCGGGCTGGTCGTGGTGACCTTGGTGCATACGCCGCGCTTCTGCGGAGAGGGGAGATCGGTCGATGCGTTCTTTATGGTGTTGAAACCGCTCTGAAGCACCGGGGCCTTGGACTTGTAGATCTTGTCGTTTCTTCCCTGCCTGACAAGCTGGTTAAAGGTCGGCATTACTCTTTGCTTCCTCCTTCTTTTAAAATGTGTTACGCGGTACGCTGCCATGTAACCGCGGATCACTTCTGAAAAGGCGACGCGCCGCAAAGGGACAGCCGCCTTGGCAAAAGACAAAATATTATATCATTAATGCGAAATTTTGTCAAGATTAGCGTTTTCCGGGCGAAAAAATCTCTCTTTTGCACAAACTTGGACCGCCGCCCGGTAAAATAGTTGAGCAACATGACATCACATCGCCGCGCGCACGCGGGGGTATCCCCGCCGTGCGCGCGGCGCGGCGCCGGTGCGCGTTCTGTCAGGCTTCGGCGCTCTCCTGCGGAGCGGGCTGCCCCTCTCCGGTCGGGATGACATCGATGTTTCGGTAGCAGCTCATGCCCGTTCCGGCGGGTATGAGTTTGCCTATGATGACGTTCTCCTTGAGTCCGATGAGATTGTCGACCTTGCCCTTGATGGCGGCGTCGGTGAGGACCTTCGTCGTCTCCTGGAACGACGCGGCGGACATGAACGACTCGGTCGCGAGGGCGGCCTTCGTTATGCCCATGAGGATCGGGTTGACGACGATGTCGCGGAGCGGCTCGCCGAACTCGTTCCTCTCGCCCTCTGCGTTGCGGCGGGCGATGTCGGCTCTGGCATCCTCGTAGTCGTTGATCGAGATGACGGTGTCGGGAAGAATGTCGGAATCGCCCGGATCCTCGACCCTGACCTTTCTCGTCATCTGTCTCGCTATGACTTCGATATGCTTGTCGTTGATGTTGACCGACTGTGCGCGGTAGACCTTCTGGACTTCTGTGATGATATAGCTGTAGACCTCGTCGGCGCCGAGAAGCGTCATGATCTCGGCGGGAGCCTTCGAGCCTTCGGTGAAGGGCTGGCCCTTCTCCACTCTCTGGCCGTCCTCGACGATAAGGCGTCTGCCGAAGGGGATCTGGTATCTGAAGCTCTCTCCGGGCTCGCCAGACTCGACGTTGACGATGTCGACCTGTCCGTTCTCTGTCTGGATGTGCTCGACTTTCGCGATGCCCGCCGTCTTAGACAGCACGGCCGGCTTCTTCGGCGTTCTCGCCTCGAAGAGCTCCTCGACTCTGGGAAGACCCTGAGTGATATCCGAACCCGCGACGCCTCCGGAGTGGAAGGTACGCATCGTGAGCTGTGTGCCGGGTTCGCCGATCGACTGGGCAGCGATGATGCCGACGGCCTCGCCGATGTTGACGAGCCTGCCGTTCGCCAGGTCGGAGCCGTAGCAGTGAGCGCACACGCCGTATCTCGCGCGGCACTGGATGACCGATCTGATATAGACTTCGGCGATGCCGGCCTCGATGATGCTGTTCACCTTGGCCTCGCTCAGCATCTCGTCGTCGGCGGCTATGACGTTGCCGTTCCTGTCCTTGACCTCTCCGAGCGTGAATCTGCCGATGAGCCTGTCCTCGAGGGTCTCGAGGGCCTTCGGTACGACCTTGACGGCGAGCTCTGGATAGCCCGCGTAGGCGGCTGCGATCTTCGCCGCCATGCCTGAGGTGATCTTCGCCTTCTTAACGGCGAGGACCTCTCCGGTGGCGGGGTCGGATATGTCGTCAAACGCGTATACGCCGTCGAGCTTCGCTCCCTGTGCGGGATAGTACTCGGTGAAATCGCGGTCGCTCTCGAAGATGGCGGACGCCTTGACTCCGCGGTCGGTCCTGCACTTCTCCTCGCGGACGATGATCTCCTGCGACACGTCGACGAGCCTTCTCGTCAGGTATCCGGAGTCGGCCGTACGCAGAGCGGTGTCGGACAGCGACTTCCTCGAAGATCTCGCGCCCATGAAGTACTCGAAGATCTTCATGCCCTCGCGGAAGTTCGATTTGATCGGGATCTCCATCGTCTTGCCGTTCGTCGCGAACATCGGTCCGCGCATTCCGGCGAGCTGACGCATCTGGGTCATCGATCCGCGGGCGCCCGAATCGGCCATGATCTTGATCGGGTTGTAGGTGGAGAATCCGGCCTGAAGGGCCTTGGTGACGTCGTCCGTGGTCTTGTTCCAGACCTTGATGACGTTGTCGTATCTCTCCTGTTCGGACAGTTTGCCGCGTTCGTAGTCTTTCTGCAGCTTCGCGACCCTGCTCTCGGCTTCGCCGATCAGGCTCTTCTTCTCCTTCGGCACCGTCATGTCGTAGACCGAGATCGAGAAGGACGCCTTGGTCGAGTACTTGTAGCCCATCTCCTTGATGGCGTCGAGCATCTTGGCCGTGATGGCGGAGCTGTGGTGCTTTATGCAGCTGTTGATGATCTGTCCCAGTTCCTTCTTGGTGACGATCTGGGAGATCTCAAGGTTGAGTTTGTTGCCGGGAACGGACCTGTCGACGAACCCGAGGTCCTGCGGGATGCTCTTGTTGAAGATAAGCCTTCCGAGTGTGACGGCGTCCTTGCCGGTGTTGACCGTCCTGCCGTTCTCGCCGCTTACGAGTCCGATTATCCCGCGGTTGCCCTTCTCGTCGGAATAACCGACGGCGATGGGAGCGTGAAGTCCGAGATATCCGTTCGAATAGGCCATCATGGCTTCGTCGGGGTCGCGGTAAGCCCTGCCGCAGCCGGGTTCGTCGGTCCTGACTATGGTGAGGTAGTAGGAACCGAGGATCATGTCCTGCGTGGGGACGGTGACCGCACGGCCGTCGACCGGCTTGAGCAGGTTGTTGGCCGAGAGCATGAGGAACCGCGCCTCAGCCTGCGCCTCCGCGGAAAGCGGGACGTGCACCGGCATCTGGTCGCCGTCGAAGTCGGCGTTGAAGGCGGTGCAGACGAGCGGGTGGAGCTTGATCGCCCTGCCCTCGACGAGCACCGGCTCGAAGGCCTGGATCGACAGTCTGTGGAGCGTCGGGGCTCTGTTGAGGAGCACCGGGTGCTCCTTGATGACCACCTCGAGGGCGTCCCAGACCTCGTCGTTGCTGGTCTGTGCGCGGTCGATCTTCTTCTGGGCGTCCTTGACGCTGTTGGCGTTGTTCATCTCGACAAGCCTCTTCACGACGAACGGCTTGAAGAGTTCGAGCGCCATCTCCTTCGGGAGGCCGCACTGATAGATCTTCAGCGACGGTCCGACGACGATGACCGAACGGCCGGAGTAGTCGACGCGCTTGCCGAGAAGGTTCTGTCTGAATCTTCCCTGCTTGCCTCTGAGCATCTCGGAGAGCGACTTCAGGGTGCGGTTGTTGGGGCCGGTGACCGGCTTGCCGCGCTTGCCGTTGTCGATAAGGGCGTCGACGGCCTCCTGGAGCATCCTCTTCTCGTTTCTTATGACTATCTCGGGAGTCTTGAGCTCGATGAGCTTTTTGAGTCTGTTGTTGCGGTTGATGACCCTGCGGTAGAGTTCGTTGAGGTCGGAAGACGCGAATCTTCCGCCGTCGAGCTGGACCATGGGGCGGAGATCGGGCGGGAGCACCGGCACGGTGTCGAGGATCATCCAGTCGAGACGGTTGCCCGACTTGCGGAAGTTCTCGATGACCTCGAGCCGCTTGATGAGCTTGCCCTTGGTCGCCGCGGTGGCGGTCTTGAGCTGCTCTCTGATCTTCGCGGCAAGACGCTCGATGCTGAGCCTTGCGAAGCGGTCGAGTTCGGCGTTATCCTCGGCGGAGCGCTTTTCGGCGGGAATGGCTTCGAGCTCTTCCCTTCTGGCTATCTCGTCCTCGTCGAGCTCGAGGTTGCGCAGCAGGATCTTTACCGACTCCGCTCCCATTCCGACGACCATGCGGCTGCCGAACATCTCGTAGTAGTCGTTGTATTCCTCTTCGGTGAGCACGCGTCCGGGATAGAGACCCTCGGTGTTATCGGGGGC
>CADCPG010000237.1 GCA_902803255.1 uncultured Ruminococcus sp.
CGTCTCTCGGGAGAGGCTCCGGCCGCGCGCGCGGAGAAGAGGATCGCCCTCGAGAGCACCGGATCCGGAAGCGAAGCGGCGGCTCCGGGAGCGGAGCACCCCCCCGAAGATACGAAGTTTCCTGCTTCGGAGTCGAGGCTGTCGGCGTCCTCCCTCAGCGACGCGCAGAAGCCGAGGAGCGCCCTCCCGAAGGAGGGATTGATCTCGCGCAGGCGCGGAATGACGGTGAGCCTTATGAGGTTCCTGGAATAGGAAATATCCGAATTCGTGCTGTCGGTGACGTATTTTATGCCTTTTTCCGCGCAGTACGCGAGGACCTCGCTCTTGGAGATCCCGAGTATCGGGCGGACTATCACCGCCCCGTCTCCGGCTTCGGGGAAGGGCCTCGACGGCGGTATCCCGCACGCGCCCCTCGCCGAGCAGCCTCTCGCGAGGTTGAACAGCACTGTCTCGGCGTTGTCGTCCGAGTTGTGGGCGGTAGCTATGACCCGGATCCCGGTCTTTTCCGCGGCTTCGGCGAAGCAGGCGTATCTCGCGTCCCTCGCGGCCTCCTCGAGGCCCTTGCCCCCCGGCTTCACGGCGGCGGGGACGTCTCTCCGGAACGGGATGAACGGGATGCCGCGCTCCGCGGCCGCGGCGCGGCAGAATTCCTCGTCGCGGTCGGCTTCGGCCCCGCGGATCATGTGGTTCACGTGTACGGCGGTCACGGGATATCCGCCGGCCAGCAGCAGGTCGAGCAGGCACATCGAGTCGGGCCCGCCCGAAAGGCCCAGCAGGATCCCTTCCCGGGCCGTCTCCGCTCCGGGAAACGAATCGGGCGGCCTGTAGCCTTCGGGAAAGTCCTTCGCTGAAGACGCGCGGGCGTTCAATTCTGGCTCCCTCCGCCGTATTCGGGCGGGGCGTCGCTGTCGGAGAGCCTTTCCTCTATCGAGTAGAACTTGGTATACTTGCCCATCCAGTTGACCTCGACGGTGCCGGTCGAGCCGTGCCTGTTCTTGGCGACGATCAGCTCGGCGACCGGGGTCTCGCTCTCGGGGGCGTCCTTCGCGGTGCCGTTGCGGCGGTAGTATTCGTCGCGGTAGATGAATATGACGGTGTCGGCGTCCTGCTCGATCGAGCCGGAGTCGCGCAGGTCGGAGAGCATCGGGCGCTTGTTCGAGGTGTTGTTCTTCTCGACGCTCCTCGAGAGCTGGGCGCAGCATATGACCGGCACGTTGAGTTCCTTCGCCATGAGCTTCATGCTCCTGGTGATGTCGCCTATCTCGAGCACGCGGTTGTCGGTGTGTTTTTCGCCCTGCATGAGCTGCAGGTAGTCTATGACCACGAGGCCGATGTCGCCCTCGCGGCGGAGTTTGGCCTTCATCTCGGAGACCTTGATGTTCGATGAGTCGTCGATGAGTATACGCGTCTCGGAGAGCGATGATACCGCCTCGGAGAGCTTGGCCCAGTCGCGCTGCGTCAGGTTCCCGGTGCGCATGTCGGTGCTGGTGACCATGGCCGTGCTCGAGAGTATCCTCGAGGCGAGCTGCTCGTCGGACATCTCGAGAGAGAAGATGGCGACCTTGCGGCGGCTCATCATCGCGTAGTTCACGGCTATGTTGAGCGCAAGGCTCGTTTTGCCCATGCTCGGCCGAGCTCCGATGAGCACGAGGTCGTTCGAGCCGATGCCGGACAGCATGCGGTCGAGCGCCGAGTACCCCGTCTTTATGCCCTCGAAGCTGCCGGGGTCCATGCAGAGCTGCTCGAGTTTTTCGTATACGGTGTTGAGAAGCGAGTTGAGCTCGGTGAAACCGCGCCTGTCGCGGCCGGTCTCGATGGCTGAGATCCCGGCGGCGGCGTATTCGACGAGCTCGTCGGCCTTTTCCTGATCGGAGAATGCTCTGTCGGAAACGGTCCCGCAGAGTTCGATGAGCTGGCGCATCACGCTCTTTTCGAGCACGATGCGAATGTAGTCTCCGAGGTTGAGCGCGTTCGGAACGCACTGCGCGAGAGTGGAGAGGTAGTCCTCGGCCCCGGCTCTGTCTTCGTACACTCTGTCCTTTTCGAGCGTGTCGATGAGGGTGACGGTGTCGATGCTGCGCCCGGACCCGGCGAGATATTTCATCGCCGAGTAGATCGAGCGGTGTTCCGAGATATAGAAATCCTCGGGCTTCAGCCTGTCGGCGGTCTTTTCGATCTCACGCGGGTCGATCAGCAGCGAGCCAAGCAGGGCCTGTTCCGCCTGATATGAGAACGGCAGCCTTCTTATGCCCTCTGTCATGCTGTCGGATACTGCCATGGCGCCTTATTTTCTGCAGACTATGAGATTGATCTTCCCGGTGATGTCGGAATACAGCTTGGCGTCGACGGTATAGCTGCCGCAGCTCCTGATCTGTTCGTTCAGCTGGAGCTTGCGCCTGTCAACGCTTATGCCGTGCTGCGCGAGCAGGGCCTCCGAGATGTCCTTTGCCGTGACCGAGCCGTAGAGCCTGTCGTCGGCGCTGCCGGGGGCCTCGATCTTGACGACGACTCCCTCGAGGGCGGCGGCAGTCTCCTTTGCCTCGCGGATCTCGGTCTCGATCCTGTGCAGCCTCGACGCCTCGCGGTTCTTCGCCTCGTTTATCGCCGCGGCGTCGGCCGCGACGGCGAGTCCCTTCGGGATGAGGTAGTTGCGGGCGTATCCGTCGGATACGTTTATGATCTCGCCCTTTTTGCCCTGGGACTTCACGTCTTCCTTTAACAGTACTTTCATTTTTATTGGTCTCCTTGGATATCGTTCTTTGTTGATCCGCCTCCTCCCGCCCTTGAAACGGGGAGGGGGAGCAGGGAGGTACGGGAGGAAAAGAGGTCAGTTCCCGCCGTCGAGATATTCGTCGACGGCCTGCTTGAGCTGCTGTATCACGTCTCTCAGCGTGGTGTCCTCGATCTGGGCCCCGGCGGCGTCGAAATGCCCGCCTCCGCCTATCTTCTCGAGGATCTGCTGCACGTTGATACTGCCGTTCGACCTGGCGGACACCACCACCGTCGCGCCGCACACCAGCATGGCTATCGCGGCGTCGACGTCCCTCACCGTCAGCAGCGTGTCGGCCGCCCTGGCGAGAGATATCCTGTCCTCCGCGGTGATCTCGGAGCCGCCGTCGATGTCGCTGACCGTCATCGCGACGCGGTCGCGGTAGATCCGCACCGACGATTCGAGCCTCGTTTCGGTGACGAATCCCGAAAAGTCGTTGTAGAAGAAGGTCCCGGCGGTCTCGGAACTGGCTCCGAGCTCGCGCAGATAGACGGCCGCGGCGAACGTCTCGCCGTTGGTCGAGCGGGTGAAATTGCGCGTGTCGAGCATCATGCCCGAGAGCATGACGGTCGCCTCGTGCTTGGTGAGCCTCGCGGAATCGTCAAGGACGCTGACGCCCACCGATACCGTCTCGAGCATCTCGGCCACCAGCTCGCAGCACGACGAGGTGCCCGGCTCGATGTAGGTCAGCGCCGGCTCGCGCTCGAACTCCGCCGTCTTTCTGTGGTGGTCTATGATGATGTAGTTCTGGATGCTGTTCACTATCTCGGGGGCCTCGACGATCTTCAGGTTGTTGACGTCGGCGATGATCAGCAGCGTGTCCGAATAGATCATGTCGCGCGCTGCCTCGCGGTCGATGAAGATGTCGGCGTACTCGGGCTGCTCGGCGATCAGCGCGGCGGTGCAGACCCTGAAGTTCGCGTTGTTCGGGTCGGATATGATCTTCACGTCCTGATTGTACGCCCGCGAGAGCTTCGACAGGCCGATGCAGGCTCCTATGCAGTCGAAGTCGGGGTTCCGGTGCCCCATGAGGAGCACGTTCCTCGCGCCGATGAGCATCGGTATGAGGGTGTTGGCGGTGACCCTGGACTTTATCTTGGTCCGGTTGAGGTCGGTCTTCGTCCTTCCTCCGAACTGAAGCGTCTGCTCGCCGGTGCGCAGCACGGCCTGGTCGCCGCCCTTCTGAAGGGCGGTCTCGAGCGCCGCCGCGGCGTCGCGCTCGCGTTCGCGTATCGTTGCGCCGCATACCGACAGGCCCATCGAGAGGGTGACCGACATGCTGCTGTCGCCGAGCCCGATCTGCCTGACTTTTGACAGGATGTCGAAGTTGGAATCGACGCACTCCGCGAGCCGGACTCGCGGGAAGGCGAAGAAGTACTTGTCCCTGCTGTATTCTATCATGAAGCCGTCGATGCCGGCGACCCATTCCCGGAGCACCTTCTCGGTCATGTTGGTCGCCTCTCTGGCGGAGACCTTGACATACTGCGCGAGCTCCTCGAGGTTGTCGAGCACGGCGTAGCCGACCACGGGGGCCTCCCTGTCTATCTTCCGCCCGGCCTCGACGAGATCGGTGCATTCGGTGAAGACGGTAAGCCAGGCGTCGCGCTCGCCGCTCTGCATGAGGTAGGGCGTGCAGTTGAAGAAGCGGTCTCCTATGACGACGGGCCCGTCAGAGCTGCCCGAGATCGTCTCGGAGGCGTCCCTGCCGGTGACCGACGAAAGGTCGGAGCCGGTCAGCTTCCCGCCGATCCCGGCCGCTCCGCAGAGAGCCACAAGGGCGTCGTTGCCCCAGATGATCTTGCCGTCGACCGTGGTCACGGCGACGGGCGAGTCGAGACGTCGGAAGACGTCGGCCAGCATGTTGTCGAAGTCTGGGGCGGCGGCGATCGCCGCGGGGCTCTTCGCCTCGCGCTGCCTGAATATGAATATCGCGAGTTCGGCCGCCGCGCAGAGGAGCACTCCGGCAGCCGCCGCGAGGTACCGGTACACGCCCTCGGTCAGCAGTACCGCCGAGGCTGTGAGCACGGTGAAGAAAAGTCCCGCCAGCGCGGCCGCGACCGTATAGACCGAATTGCGCTTTTCGTGCGTGGTTCTGCTGTTCATTCCGGAACATCCTCCTTATCTCTTCCCGCGCCGCGTCCCGCCCTCGGCCGGCGGGTGACCGGCAAAAGGCCGCAATACGCATTTTAGCATAGGGATTATTATATCATAAAAGAAAATCGTTGTAAACGGTTTTTTGAAGTTTCCCCGAAATATTCACCTGCTTTTCGGACTTTTTTCGCAATAGGCATGCCGCGGCGGGGAAAATGCGCCCGGCGCCGGAAAAAATCAAAAAAATCGCAGAAACAGCGGGCGAAAAGGGCGCGGGGCTATTGCAATCGCAATGATTTCGTGGTATAATATATCCGCTAAGTGTTTGTGAAGTGTGTTGTGCGTGTGCGTGAAGGCGAGGATGAGAAACGAGGCGAGTGGGCGTGAGTCCACTCTTTATTAATGATTTTTTCTGACTTCCGTCTGATCTCAGCGCGCCGGACCTGAAAGGATTATACCCGCATGATGAAAAAGGAATACACCGGCATTCCCGCGAAGGCGCTGCCGGTGGTGGCCCCGGCCGCCGAGGCGGCGGGCTGCTGCATATGGGACATCGAATTCGTGAAAGAGGGGCCCGACAGGATCCTCAGGATAACGATCGATACCGAAAAAGAGGGCGGCATAGGGATCGCCGACTGCGAGGCCGTGCACCGCGAAGCCGACAGGCTGCTCGACGAGACCGATCCCGTCGGAGGCGGCGCATATACACTCGAGATCTCATCCCCCGGCATCGAGCGCAAACTCACGATGCCCCGTCATTTCGACGCCTGCGC
>CADCPG010000238.1 GCA_902803255.1 uncultured Ruminococcus sp.
AGACTTCACATAGTCGCGCTGAAAAAGCAGGACGGCGAGAGAGAATACACCTCGGCGCGAATGGTGACCTGCGGCAAGCGGGATTTTACAAAGGGGCTGTTTGAAATAAGGTGTAAGCTCCCGAAAGGGCAAGGGAGCTGGCCCTTCGACGAGCCTCATTTTCTGATATGCAATATCGCAGTCGGAGGCACGATGGGAGGGCAGGTGGACGACAGCACTCTCCCGTATGAGATGGAAGTCGCGCATATAAGATACTACAAACCGAAAAACTGAACTCTCTGTATTTCTCTTGCCATGCGAATGCCCGATTGTTCCTGTTTCGGTAACCGACTTTAAGAAAAGGAGATCCAGATGACGTTTGCGGAGATCGTCAGCGTCACGGGACAGATCGCGGGATGGCTGCAGTTCGCGGTGACTCTCCCGATGTACATAAGCACACGGCGCTCCCGCGTGCTCGCTATCAAGCTGACTTCCGATCTGCTCGGAACCGTAAATATGCTCTGCACCGGCTTCAGAGCCGCGGGTGCGTATACGAACTCCGTCGCGATAGCCAGGGAGATCGTATTCTATCAGCGCACGAGGCACAAATGGGCCGACAGAAAAATATGGCTGTTTCTCTTCCTCGGCCTCATGGCGGCGGCTCCCGTCTTCGACTTCGCGGTGCGCGGCTCTTTCGTGTGGCTGTCGCTGCTTCCCGCCGCGGGCAGTCTCATCGCGGCCGTCGCGCTGTTCGGAAAGAAGATGCTCACGTCCAAGATCCTGATCATCGCGTCACAGATTCCATACCTGGCCTACAACTGTCTGGCCGTCGGCGATGACATGAAGACCGTAATCTCCTTCAATATCCCCGGGATCGTCATCTGCTCGATGACAGTCCTTTCGGCGGCTATAGGCATAGTGAACGAGATCGTCACGGCAAAAAGGAAAAAGAAGGAAGCAGAAGAAGAGAAAGAAAAAGAAAACGGCCAGGCTGAAGACGGCCGCCCCGGCCGCGAATGAAATAAGACCTGCCGGAACAGTATCCCGTCAGGTCAGGACTCAGGACAACGGATCGTATCAAAAAGCGGAGAGCACCTCTCCGCTTTTTGATCTTCCCTGAGCGCTACCGGCGGCGTTCACGCCGCCTTCGTGTAATCAGCCGAGCCTCGCGGGCCGCAGCGGTCTGTCCCAGAAGACCTTTCCGCCGGCCGCCGATGCCAGTGCGTCGATCTTATCGCGAAGGACATTCATGAACTCCTTCTCGCGCTTTTTCGAGCGGCGCCCGGGGGCGTCGTAGAGGACTTCCTCAAAGTACATGTCGTACGGCACCGAGTAATCGGTCTCGTCCTCGTGCGGGAAGAAGGTCACCGCGGCGAGATAGGTCACACGGCCTCCCTCGCTCGTAACGGTCAGCATGACGTTCGCTCCGTGCCTCGTCTTCCCCGCTCTGTCTGCCGCCTCAGCGGCAAAATACTGTTCGTACGCGTTAAAAGTCACTGTATCCACCTTCCTTTGCCCGAAATTCGGTATATTTTTATGCGCCGGCGCGCGCCGGCGGTCCGCCCCTGCGTCAGAGCAGATCCACTCTGCACCTTTTTCCGCCCGACAGGAACGATCTGATGTTGGATACGACCTCCCCGAGACATCTGACCCGGGCCTCGTACGAGCCCCACGCCATATGCGGCGTAAGACATACGTTCGGCAGGCCCAGCAGACGGCTGAAGGGATGATCCGCACCGAAGGGTTCGGTGCTGTAGACGTCGCATCCGAAGCCGGCGATACGCCCGTCAAGCACCGCGTCGGCGACGGCGGCCTCGTCGGTCACCGCGCCCCTCGCGGCATTGATGAGTATGCAGTCAGGCTTCATCATGGCGATGCGACGCCTGTCTATGATCCCGCGCGTCGCGTCAGAAAGCGGCAGGTGCAGCGAGATTATGTCGGACGATGCGCACAGCTCGTCGAGGCTCATAAAGACGGCCCCGGGCTTTTCGTGCCTGCTGTACGCCGCGACTCTGCAACCCAGCGCCTCCGCCGCGCGGGCGACCGAGCTGCCGATGTTCCCGAAGCCCGCGACGCCCCACTGCCTTCCGGCGATCTCGTGATACACCGGCTCGAGGCGGTTCGCCGCCCCGCCCGACGAGTACGACCCGCCTGCGACGTACCCGCTGTACTGCGGCAGGTGCGAGACGAGCGACAGCGCCGCCGCAAGGGTAAACTGCGTCACACTGGCAGTCGAGTAACCGACGGCGTTGCACACCGCGATGCCCCGCCCGGCGCAGTACGCGAGGTCTATGTTGTCGTATCCCGTCGCGAAGACGCAGATGAGCTTCAGCGACGTTACGCCGCAGAGTGTCGACGCGTTCATCCTGTGCTTGTTGATCACGGCTATATCGGCGCCGCGCAGGCGCTTCGCCGTCTCCTCCGGCCGCGTCGAGCGGAAGATCACGAGCTCCCCGAACTCCGATAGCGGCGTGAGATCGAGGTCGTCGCCGAACGTCCCGGCGTCAAGTACGACCGTTTTCAACTCCGTGATTCCTCCGACGCGTCGAGCCCGCGCAGATATTCGATGCATCTGCCGACCTCAAGGGGCCCCGTCGGATCGAGGCCCTCGCTCTCGACCACCATCAAAAGGCCGTGATCGATGCAGTATCTTCTCACTGTCTCGACGGGCGCCTCGCCCTCTCCGAGCGCTGTCCCCTTCCCGCCCCTGAAGCCGTCCTTCAGGTGTATGATCTTCACGCGGTCGCCGAGGCGCTCGAGCGTCATTACCGGGTCCGCGCCGGCGTTGAATGCCCAGAAGGTGTCGAGCTCGAAATCCAGTTTCGTGCGGAGCTCGATCTCCGAGTGGATCGTCGAGCCCCACGGCATGAGCCTGAACTCGTGGCTGTGGTTGTGGTATCCCAAAGAGATGCCGGCTTCGGCGAGCACCGGCTGCGCCGCGTTCACGATGCGACAGAAGCGCAGAAGCTTCTCCGGCGTCGACAGATCGGCCCCCGGCATTATGTAGTTGCGGTTGCCGATGATGCTGTGGTAGCGGATGACCTCCTCCAGCTTTTCCGGCACCAGGTCGTCGAGCGGCGAGTGGGTGCCCGAGCAGGAAACTCCGTATTTTTCCTGCCATTCGGCGACTTTTTCGGCCGGATTCCCGAAAAATCCGGCGTATTCGACAAACTTGTATCCCGCCCCGGCGGCGATCCTGATCCCGTCCTCGAGGCTGTTTTTAGTGACGTCGCGAAGACTGTAAAGCTGCAGACCGTATTCCATGGCGCACCTCCCGCGGTTGTCTTTTTTACAATTCTACCACATAGCGGCGGCCGTGTCAAGTGCGTACTTTTTTATTTTCGCGCGCCTTTGCGGTTTACTTTTACTCAAAAATAATGTATAATAATCATACCCCCGCCAAAGCGGCGAGGGACAGACCGTAATACCGCAAACAAGGAGATCATCATGGCACTTTCGGACATCTGCTACGCCGACCGGGCGAGAGCCGCGGGGCTCAACGTTTACAAAGTCTGCGAGGCCGACGCCGACGGAAACATCCGCACCGAGACCGTCACCCCGTCCAACCCCACATTCAACGCCTATTCGATAGCCAAGGCGTACACCGTACTGGCCTTCGGCATCTGCCGCGACAGGGGGCTCATCGATACCGGCACTCATATCACCGACGTACTCGGTAAATACATGACGGAGGAAATGAAGGCGACCTGGTCCGGCGTCACCATGCACCACCTTATGAAGCACAGAGCCGGATACGGCCCCGGGCAGAACCTCGACATCGACGCATCTGACGCGGCTGACTGGCCGTCGCGCGACTATCTGAAGCTCGCTCTCGACGTGAAGCTGCCCTTCGCCCCCGGCGAGGAATATCACTACACCGACACCGTGTTCTACCTTCTGTCGAGATCGATATCCGAAGTCAGCGGCATGACGGCGGCAGACCTGCTCCGCCCCGCGCTCTTCGACGTCATGGACTACTCTGAATTCGCCTGGAGCGTATGCCCGCGCGGATACACAATGGGCGGCACCGGCCTCTACCTCCGCACGAACGACCTCGTAAAACTTGCCGTGCTGTGGCTGCGCGGGGGAGACTGGTTCGGAACGCGCATCGTCTCCGAGGACTGGGTGAACATGACCGTGGAACAGTCGTACGAATTCAGCAAAAAGTCGGAAGACGGCCGCTGGATCGGCAAGGGCGGCATGAGGGGCCAGATGCTGACGTTATGCCCCGACCTCTCGAGGGCGGTCGCCTGGAACTCATACCAGTCGAAAGTCGGTTTCTCAGATATGATCAAAGAATAAACTGCGGATACGCAGAAAAATATAAACGGCGACCGGAGGTAAAAATGATAATCAAAAACGCACTGATCTTCGACGCGGTGAGCGACGATCCTTTTCTCGGTGACATACTTACGGCCGGCGGAAAGATCGCCCGCGTGATCAGAAAAGAGTGGGAGTCGGAGCCCGACGCCGGAACGCTGGCGGAATACGGGAATGACGGAGTCATCGATGCCGGAGGCATGCGCGTGTACCCCGGTCTCGTCGACGCCCACAGCCACATAGGACTCGACGGCCACGGCGGCTCGACGGGAGGCACGCAGGACTACAACGAATACAACGACCCGGTGACGCCTCAGCTTCGCGGCATGGACAGCTACAATCCGCGCGACGGCGCCATACCGGCCGCGCTCGCGGGAGGAGTAACGACAGTCTGCACCGGGCCGGGGTCGTCGAACGTGATCGGAGGCACAGCGACCGTCGTAAAGCTCGTCGGCAACACACTCGGTGAAGCTCTCCTCATACCGGAGGCGGCGATGAAATGCGCCTTCGGCGAAAACCCGAAGCGCTGCTACAAAGACAGGTCGAACTCGGCGCGCATGAGCACCGCGGCGAAGCTCCGCGAGGCTCTCTTCTCCGCGAGAGACTACATGCTCCGGAAGGAAGCCGCAGGAGGCGACATCACGAAGATGCCAAAATTCGACATGAAGGCGGAGTCCCTCATGCGGGTGCTGAAGGGAGAGTTGCCGCTCAAGGCGCACGCCCACCGCGCCGACGACATCATGACCGCCATCCGCATCGCCGGGGAATTCGGGGTCTCGGTAACGGTCGAGCACTGCACCGAGGGCAACCTCATAAAGGACGAACTTAAAGCGGCCGGAGTGCGCGTGGCTGTAGGTCCCACGCTCTCCAACGTCTCGAAGCCCGAACTGATCAACAAATCCTGGACCACTCCGGGCGTGCTGGCGTCGGCCGGCATCCCGGTGTCGATAATCACCGACGCCCCCGTGATCCCGCAGGAATACCTGCCGCTCTGCGCCGGACTTGCCGTCAAGGCCGGAATGAGCGAGCGCGACGCCCTGCGCGCTATCACGGTCAACGCCGCGCGCCACATCGGAGCCGACGGACGCGTGGGCTCACTCGAGGAGGGAAAGGACGCCGATATAGTCATATCGTCCGGCAATATCCTCCACAGCGAGTCGGAAGTCATCACTGTGATCGTGAACGGGAAGGTCGCGTACAGGAAAGACTGACCGTCTGCCATGGCAATGCGTTCCGGCCGGCAGGCAAGAGCAAGGCAGGACGGAACGACTCTCCGTATCTTCATATCAAAGCCAGCGGTACCCGGACGTGACAGACGTCACGCCCGGGTACCGTGTTTTTTATGAGAATTCGGTGAACCTGGCGTCGCCCGGCACAAGGACGTCATACCGTATGACGTCTCCCGGGATCGAGAAATCGGGACGCGCGCCGCCGAGAGGCGGCCCGCCGGACGGCCGCTTTATCACTATCCGCCCGGGTCGCAGCGCAAGCGCGGCCCGAAGCAGGCGAACGGCTCCCTCGTCGGTGCAGGGCGGCTCGAGGAGCGCCAGCAGACGCAGCTTCTTCTTCACGAAACCGCTCTTTTTCCTTTGCGGGAACATCGGGTCAAGATATACGACGTCGGGCGGCGACTGAAGTCCCGGAACGCTCTCTATGAGCGTGCTGTCGCCCTCGGTGAGGCTCATGCGAGACACGGTCTCCCGCAGTTCAGGGTCGGCCGACGCTCTCTCCAGGCCGTCTCGCAGGAGCGACGCGATATCGCGGTCGGCCTCGATCATGTATACGGTGAATCCGGCCGCGGCGAGCAGGAACGAGTCCTCACCGAGGCCGGCCGTCATATCCACCGCGGTCCGCGGCTCCTTCTTTATCCCTCCGGCCGCCTTCACCGCCGCCTCGCCTCCGAGGCGGCCGTTGCGCGTCCTTTGAAGCAGCCGCGAAAAGTCCGCGCAGACCGACATTCCCCCCCATTCGAGGCAGAGCGCGCCGTCTCGTCTTACGAGCGACGGCCGCTCCGTGGAAACGTCCGCCCGCCCCGGATCGGACCTGTCCTTCGACTTACCCATATCTTTTTTCCCTTCAGAACGTCCTCTCGTTCAGCCGACGAAGCCGCCGGCTTCGGTGATCGCGGCTCTGACGGCCGATGGGGCTACCTCCGCCACGCCGCATCCGGCGCCGGCGGCGAGCGCCGCTCCGATGCCGGCCGCCTCGCCGAGACAGCAGCACACGGGCATGATCCTGACCGAGGCCTGGACCTCGTGCGTCACAGAGATGCATCTGCCGGCCGCTAGCAGGTTCTTCGATCCTGCCGGAACAAGGCAGCGGTAGGGGACCGTGTAGTAGTCTTCGCCCTTGAAATAGTAGTGGCTCGTCCCGCTGCCTTCGGGATTGTGTATGTCTATATCGTAGTTGCAGGCGGCGATCCCGTCGTCGAACCGGCAGCAGGCCTTGATCTCGTCCGACGTCAGCATATATAGGCCGTCGATCATGCGGCTCTCCCTGACTCCGATCTCGGAGGCGGTCGACAGCAGCACGCACTCTTCGCACCCGGGCACCTTTTCGCGCAGCAGTTTCACGATATCGGCGGCCTGGCGTCTGGCCGCGATCTCGGCCTCGGACAGGTCGAAGGGATCGACGGGGTCGAGTTTCACGATCCGCGTCGTGTTGAAATGCACGACGCCCGGGGAGAGTGTCGCGAAGCAGAGTATGTTCTCGCGGGGGTTGTCGGTAGCCCCGCTCTCCTTCGCCTCGAGGTAGGCCTTCTGCATTATGTCCGACGATTTCCGGAAGAGCCCGGTGTCGATGTTCCCCACCCTGAAGCAGAGCGTCATCGGCTGGCACAGGCCGTCCTTCTCCCTGCCGAGGCGGCAGGGGAATCCGGCGAGGAACGAGAGGTCGGCGTCAGCGGTGGCGTCGACGAAATATGACGCGGAGAGCTTCATGATCCCCGACTTTCCGGCCGCCGAGACCGACTTCACGAGGCCGTCCGACGCGTCGGCGCCGCAGACGAGGGCGTGGAAGAGCACCCTCACGCCCGCTTCGGTGCACATTTCGTCGAGGACTGACTTCAGCGTCTCCTCGCTGAAGATGTTCCCGCGGATCCCGCCTTTCTCCCCCAGGCGCGAGACGATCTCGCCGAAGATCCCCCTGGAGAGGACGGTGTGAGGCTTCCCTTCCGAGTCTTTCGTGTAGTAGCGCATGAACGGATTAACAAGGTTCACGTTCGCCGCGCCGCCCAGGGCGCCGCTCTTTTCGACGAGCAGCACCTTTTTGCCCGTTCTCGCCGCGGCGACTGCTGCCGCGCAGCCTGCAAAACCTCCTCCGGCGACGATGATATCGTAATTCGTGTCTCTTTTACTGTATGTCATTCCTGATCTTCCTTTTCCGCATCCCCGGCGGCTCCGTTTTTCGCCGCCCAGACGGGGTTGCCTATCGCAACCGGGAAACCGTGCGTTATATCGACTATCTCCGCGCGGTAGAAATCCCTCTCCCGGGTCTCTATGACCAGTGCCTGCGGAGTTACCCCGTCGAAGACCGAAGTGTATACTAGCCCGCGGTCGGAATAGACGTTGAGCCTGTACGCCGTCTCGGGTCTTATAGCCGGCGGGAAGAAGTCTCCCGTGCGGATCGCGAGCGCGTTCCCGCCGAATTCGGCGTCCTCGCTGCCCATGGGAGAGTTTCCGGCCGCCATCTTTATGCCTATCGCCCCGACGGTGAAGTCGCCGGAGCGCATCACGTCGAAGAAGGAACGCCCGCTCATCTCGCGGCTGTAGAAGACCGACACCGCGCTGTTGCTCACCCTGCCGTGGGTGTCGGAACCGCCCGAGGCGTAAACGTGCAGTCCCAGTGCGAGCATCTCGCGCCAGAGCTCGTAATTCCTGAACGTGGCGTGCGACCACGGACGCCCGTAGATCGTCTCGAGGAACATCCTCTCGCCGAAATAGTAGTCGAGCGGGTCGTCAGACGCCAGCATCGTCTTCGGGTGGGGATGCACCATTATTCCGCCGATCGACTGAACGAAGGCCGTCAGTTCGGCGAATCTGCCTTTGGTGAACTTCGGATATTTGAAGCTGCCGGTCAGCTCGTCGCCGCGGAAGCAGAACTCCGGAAAGTTCGCGAGCACCATGGCGAGGCCGTATTTGTGAGGGAAAAGCATGTTGTAGTGGACCTCACGCTGACCGTGCCTGCAGGCGTTGAGGTCGAGAAAGGCCGTCCCGGGCTCGGTGCCGATTATGAACCGGCGCTCGTCCCATTCGGGCAGGAAGAAACCGCGCATCTGCCTGTGATCGACGACCGCTGCGAAGTCGAGCGCGCAGGCGTCCATCCCCGCAGTGAACTCCCCGATAGGCGTCTTGCCGTCGCTCGTGCCTCCGCTGTCGGTATGGACGTGCAGGTCGCCGTAATACGCGCGCCTGCCGGTGTACAGGCCGTCGAGGACGGCGAGGCCGCCCTCCCGGAAGCCGATCACCCTGTGCGGGTCGGGCGTGTCAGTCATTCCCGCCGAGGTGTCTATGAAAGCCGGAGCCTGCCGCGGAGGGGGCGGCACTACATTCACCTGTTCGTCGAAGCCTTCGGTCACACATGAGTCGAAAACGACGCCGCAGTCGCCGCCGTAGAGCGTCACCGCCGCACCGCCGGTCCCTCTCGTCTCGTACAGCCGGCAGCGCGAGAGGATGAGCGACGCCCCTTTTACCTCCCGTTCGCTGCCGAACCCCGCCTCGACCGGCGACTCCCCCGGCCTTGAGGCGTCGACGAACACCGAGTCTTCGATCCGGAAGTCTATTCCGCCTCCGGCGGCGCAGATCCCGTTCTCCCCTCCGATATTCGCGAAATACGAGTTTCTGACGGTAAACCGCGACGGCTCCCCGGAGGCGCTCCCGCAGCGGAAGCTCCGCGTGATGTCGGAGAAGCCGAAGACCTGCGTCGTGCCGTCGCAAACGACGCCGTCGAGAAGCAGCTCGTCAGCCGACGCCAGGATGAAGACCCCGCCGTATCCCAGGTCGTCGAAGCCGCTCATCCTGATATTTTCGAATATGACGCTACGCGTCAGCCCTCCCCCGTCCTTCAGTTCGGAGAAATGGCAGAGGTTGCTGCCGCAGGCACCGGTGTATATGATATTCATGAAGATCACGGTGTTGTGCTCCGGGCCGCCCGGAGACGACGTCCTGGAGTCGATGAACCTCAGCCTGTCGGCCGTGAATCCGTCGAGAATTATTTTCCGGACCGACGGGTCGGACGCGAAGATCTTGCCGCGCCAGTAAGACCCGAACAGCACCGACTCGCGCGACGCGTCGGACCTTTCGGGCGAAGGAGGCGGCGCCTCTTTCGAGCCTGGAACTGCCGGAAGGCTGGGAGATATACCCGCTCCCTGCCCCAGAAGCGTGAGCGGCCGGTCGAACGTCAGAAGGTCCGCCTTGTGCCGGCCGGCCGAAAACAGGATCACCGGAGTGTCAAATCCGGTATATCCGAGCCCCGGAAGGACCTCTCCGGGGATATCGCGGGCTGCCGCGGCGGCGTCGGTGACCGACGCGAATCTGTTCACCCCGTCTTCGGTCGCGTATGTGATCCCTTTGTATTCGAATGTCGAGGCATCGCCTCCGGTATCGACGGCGTAGTATCCCGACGGGAGCTTCGGCGTCGCTGACGCCTCCGTTCGCTCTTCAGCGTTCATTCCGGTTACTTCAGGATCCATATCTTTTCACTCTCCGTAAAAATGCGGCCGGCGACCGGCCGGTATCGTAACGAATTATATCATCCGCGAGCCGTTTTGTCAATGGCCGGCCTCTTCTTTCCGGCACCGGATGTGCGATTCCGAACCGGGCTTCCGGGGGCCCGCGGCCGCCCGTCCGGCTGATCCCGCTGTGAATAATACTTCAAAAAAAAAACACAAAGATTCTACTTGACAATTATAAACTACTGTGATATACTTTTGTTATAATTTTTTAACCTGTGCCGACGGATATGCCTGCAGGCGGGAAACAGCCTTGCCGAGGACCTGGCCGCGGGTCAGAAAGGAATAAGACAATGACATTCGGAGAGAAGCTCAGAAAGCACAGAACATCGAAGAGATTCACGCAGTCCGAACTCGCAAAGCTTGCGGGGCTCAGCATCAATACCATTTCAAATTACGAGAAGGGGACCACTTATCCTCAGAACCGCGAGATCTATACGAAACTCGCCGAGATCCTGGGGATCGACCCCGACTATCTTCACAACGAGAACGACACCCCCGTCGATCTTCCCGGTCTCAAATACGGGAAAAGGGCAAGGCGTCAGATCAGCGAGATACTGGACGACGTAAAGTCGTTCTTCGAGAGCGACCGCATGTCGGACGAAGAGAAGGACGGCCTCATGCAGTCTCTTCTGCAGCTATACTGGGAAGCCAGGAAGGAAGACAGATTCAGATCGGTCCCGCGCAGACACCGCAAGTCCGGGAAACCGGAAAGCGGCGAATGAGCCGGTCCCGTATCAACAGCACAGCCGCCGCGCTTCGGCGCGGCGGCTGTATTTGTTTCCGTATTACGAATATGTCGCTATCGTCTCGTCAAGTCCCTCGTTGAGTTTCTGTATCGCTGTCGTGAGAGCCTTGTTCTGCTTGAAAGTCGTCATGATCTTGGCTTTGGCGCCTATGCAGGTGCGGAGCTTCTGGTGGACAGATTCGATCGCCTTGGTGTAGATGACTCCGGGATCGAGGAAGATGTTCTCGGTTATAAGGTCGAGCATCTCGATTGACTCGGGGTCGTTGCTGTACTTCGCCTTGAGTGCGAGCTCGTAATAGGCGGGGGTCACGTACTTGTAGCTCTCCGAGGCGAGCGCCTCAAGAACGGCTCCGAGCATCGAGAGCTCTTCTTCCGTCTTGTTCGTGTTCGGAACGGCGAGAACGGTCATCTGGTCGTGGACATAGCTCTTGTATCCGCTCTGGTCGGTATCGAGCATGGGAATGGGAACGATGCCCCTGTCGGCCTTCATGTCCTTCATGTACTCTCCCTCGACCTCGATGAGCCGGAGAGTGACCATCGCGGCTCCCGATTCTGAGAACTTCTTGGCGATGTCCTTCTGCTCACCGTCGCTCGATTTGTTGAGTACGGGATAAGAGCCGGGGTTGTCATAATAAAGGCGGAGGATCTTGTCTATCGCGAGTCCGAGTCTTTCGGTATCGACGGCGTATTCGTATTCTCCGTCGGCGTTCCGGTCGAGTATCCGGAGGTCGCATGCGCTCCAGTACGGGTCGACGCCTATCATGTCGTTGTTGGACATGAATCCGAAGATGTCGCCAGCGTCGGCCGTCTGGCTGCCGTTGACGTCTTTGTAGAAGCGTTCGACCAGCGAATACTGGTAATCGAGCGTCCACTCGTGATTTCTCACCGCTTCATAAGGATAGGGCGTGTTCGCCGCGTCGAACATCTCGCGGTTGAAGAAGGTGACGAACGCGAGCCTGTAGGGAGAGAGCAGCGCGGCACCGGTGGCCATGAACTGAGCGCCCTTGTACTCGACCGCCTCGTTGAATCCCTGCGACCAGTAGGGCCTCGAAAGGTCAAGGTGCTCCAGTCTCTTCAGATCGTAATAAAGGTTCTCGTTGGTGTGGATGATGGAAGCGTAGACCGAGCAGCTGACGAGACTGTATTCGTTCAGACCGCCGCTCATCTGTTTTCTCAGATGATCCTCCGAGATCTGATACGCGTCGCCTCCGACCTGTTTGTTCTCGATACTGACGCCGAGTCTTTCCTCGACGAGCAGGTTGCGTTTGAAGATGGCGGAATGGACCACGTCTCCGTCGTCGGCGTCGACCTTGATCTCATCCCTGAACCAGTCGTGGTCGCGGCTGAGGATGTTTATCGTCTCGCCGCCGTAGTTCAGCACGGGAAGATTGTCGCCGATCTCGTACTTGTCGGTCTCGGGCGGCGCCTCGGTGGTTCCCGCCGCCGACGCCTCCGGGGCAGTGGTGATATCGGTGTTCCCGGCGCCGTCAGCGCACGAAACCGCCGCGAGGACCGTCATGAGCAGCGCGAGCAGCCCGGCGGCGTATTTGCTGAGAGACCTCATGGATAATACCTCCGTATTAAAAAACAGATTGTGTTTTCGTCCCCCACGCCAGGAGGTATCTGCGCGTCTGCCGGCGGATCGCCGCTGAGCAGGGGAAGGTTCTTATTAATTATATCACCTCGTTTCTGTCATGTCAAGCGCAAAGTGCCGGAGTCTCAAAAATGCTGCGTCGCATGACCGGAATTTGTGCTTTTATTCAAAAAAACGGTCCGTAAAGGGCCGAAAACAGGACAAAACGTCGGTCAGACTGTTGATTTTGCATTAATTTTGTTGTATAATATTAGAGTTATCAATAAACTGCCGGATTTGTGAGTACCGCACAAATATCGAACAGGGGGAAGAAAAAGGCAAATGGCAAACAGACTGTTTCAGGGAATAATCCACCAGATGAAGGACTCCGTCGACCGTATGATAGGCGTCACCGACGAGAGCGGCGTCATCATAGCCTGCTCAGACCTCGCGAGGATCGGCGAGCGCAGACCGGTGATAGGCGAGCATTCGTTCTACCCCGAAGCCGCCGACGTCTGGTGCAGCGGAGGCTTCACATACCGCCCGCTCGACTCCGGCAAGTCAGAGTACACCGTGTTCGTCGAGGGCGAGGACAAGGTATCGGAAATGGTCACGAAGATCCTTTCGGTCTCGCTTCTCAACATAAAGAACATGTACGATGAAAAATATGACAAGGCGTCGTTCATAAAGAGCATCATACTCGACAACATCCTCCCGAGCGACATCCACCTCAAGGCGAAGGAACTTCACTTCAACTCGCAGGAATGCTACGTCGTGCTGCTCATAAGATTCGCCGAGAAGACCGAATATCTACCCTTCGAAATGCTGCAGAACATCTTCCCCGACAGGCAGCACGACTACATAATCACGATAGGCGAGTACGAGGCCGCGCTGGTCAAGGAGGTCAGAAAGGACATAACGGCCGAGGAGGTCGAGACGATCGCCGCCGGGATCACCGACACGCTGCTCGCCGAGTTCTACGTCAACGCCAGGATAGGGATCTCCACCGTCGCCGAGAACCTCAAGGACCTCGGGGCCGCATACAAGGAGGCCGGCATAGCCCTCGAGGTCGGCAAGGTGTTCGCGAGCGAAAGGAAGTACATAACCTACAGCAACCTGGGGATCGGACGCCTCATCTATCAGCTGCCCGTCACCCTGTGCGAGATGTACCTCAAGGAGGTCTTCAAGAAAGGCAGCTTCAATTCGATAGACGGCGACACGCTCGACACGATACAGTGCTTCTTCGACAACAATCTGAACGTGTCCGAGACGTCGAGGAGGCTGTACATACACAGGAACACTCTCGTCTACCGGATCGAGCGGATCAAGAAGATCACCGGCCTCGACCTCCGCGAGTTCGACGACGCCATCACCTTCAAGGTCGCCCTGATGGTAAAGAAGTACCTCGAGTCGAGATACGTCCCGGGCAAGACCGCCAGAAAATGATCCGCTGCCGGAAACATCAGTTATACGATCAGGAAGCCGCACCACATGATTGAATTTCAGAACGTAAGAAAAGAATACTCCGACACCGTCGCGCTCAACGAGATCTCGTTCACGATCGCCGACGGGGAATTCGTCTTCATCGTCGGGAAATCGGGCGCCGGAAAAACGACGGTCACGAAAGTCCTCCTCCTCGAAGAGAAGATCGACTCGGGAAAGATCCTCATCGGCGGCGACGACATCTCCGCCTACCCCGACCGCCTCATACCCTACCACAGACGCAGGATCGGCATGGTGTTCCAGAACTTCAGGCTCTTCCCCGACAAGACGGTCTACGAGAACGTGGCCTTCGCGATGAGAGCAGTGGGAGCCGCCTCCGCCGACATTAAGACGAGAGTCCCGATGCTCTTACGCATGATGTCGGTCGAGGACAGGGCGACGCACTATCCGATCGAACTGTCGGGCGGCGAGCAGCAGCGCGTCGCGCTTGCGAGGGCGCTGGCGAACAACCCCGACATAATCGTCGCGGACGAACCGACGGGCAACATAGACCCGCAGATGAGCTACACCATAATGAACCTGCTGCTCAGGATCAACCGGCTGCTCGGCAAGACTGTGATCGTCGTAACTCACGAAAAGGCGATGGTCGACAGCTTCGGGCAGCGCGTCATAACCATCGACGGCGGCAGTATCGTTTCCGACACCCCCGCGGCGGCCGCGGGCGACACCACCCCGGAGGGAGGCGACGGCAGTGAACAGTGAGCCTGTGACCGAAAAAAAGGTCGAAAACGGGGCCGGTAACACGCCCGCTCCCGATGGCACGGAGAAAAAGAGCAGGCGCAGACCGGGGCGCGGGTCAGGTATCTTCTACTTCATCTCCGAGGCGTTCAAGGGGATGCGCCATCACAGCGTCATGACGGCGGCCTCGGTGATAGTGCTCACCTCCTGTCTCGTGCTCCTAGGAGCCTTCCTGATGCTTCTCCGCAACATTAACGTCAACCTGGAGAAACTGGGGCTGCTCAACGAGATCGCGGTCTTCACCGACGGCTCGCTGACCCCTGAGGAAGTCGGAGCCGTGGGAGAGAGCATCAAAAAGCTCGACAACGTCGACACCGTGAAGTACGTGTCGAAAGACAGCGGCCTCGAATCGATGAAGGAGCAGTATCCCGACTATTCGGACCTCTTCGAATCGATTAAGAACAACGGTGACAACCCGCTCTCCGATTCGTTCATAATCACATACAGGGACAACTCCGGCGTATACGAGCTGGAATCCGAACTGCACAAGATCCCCGGTGTCGTGAAGGTCAACAACCGGCTCGACTACGCGGTCAAGGTCGGGAACTTCAAGAACGGCATGTCGTTCGTCTTCGCGTGGTTCTTCGTGCTTCTCTTCACCGTCTCTGTATTCATCATCTTCAACACGATCCGCCTGGCGGTCGAGGGCCGCAGGAACGAGATCGACATCATGCGCTACATAGGAGCGACGAACTCCTTCATCATAACACCGTTCATAATCGAGGGATCGCTCATAGGCGGCGTTTCCGGGATCCTAGCCTTCTTCGCCGACATGGGGCTGTACAGGCTTGCCGTGTCGAAGCTGTCGGCCGAGCTCGATATCCTGGAATACCTTCCCTTCCGGTCCTTCGCGGCTCTGCTCATCATAGGTTTCCTTGCCGTCGGGATCCTCTCCGGCGTGCTGACCAGCCTTTTCTCGATAAGGAAGAATCTGAAAAACTGACAGGGTATCAAAATGAAAGAAAGAAAGCCGAAAAACAAAAGGGCATCCCTTCCCGCTTCACTGTCTCTTCCCCTTCCCCTTCCCCTTCCCCTTCGCGCACTGTCTGCGCTGCTGTGTGCTCTGATGCTGTTCGCGCTGGCTCCCCGCGCGGGAGCGGCGGCCGCATACACCAAGGCCACATACGAGGACGTGAAGAACTCCACGACCGAGGAGATGCGGAAGCAGATCGAAGAGCTCCGCGACCTGCTGGACGAGACGAAGGAATCGCTCGCCAGGGCCGAGGAGATAAAGGCGACGGCTGCCGAGAAGCGCGAGATATACCTCACAATGCAGGCGCTATACGAGGACAGCCTGAAATACATGGAGGGCGAACTCATACTCCTCGAGAAGGAGGCCGACGACATCGCCGTTAAGATCGCCTCGCTAGAGGTCGAATACGAAAAGAGCTATGACGACTTCCTGCGGCTCATCAAGATGAGCTACGAGGAGGGCGAGGCGAACTACATCGAGATAATCCTCGGAGCCTCCGATCTCTCCGACCTGCTCTCGAGGATCGAGCGCGTCTCGTCGATGATGAAATACAGCGAAAAGGTGATGAACAGGCTCTCCGACGAGAAGGCCGAGCTCTCCGCACAGTACGACGCCCGGGTCGCGAAAGCAAAGGAACAGAGCGACCGGATCGAGGTCTACGAGGGCAAGCAGCGCGAACTCGAGGAGTGGCAGGCCGCGAACGAGGCCGAACTCTCCGCGATAGAGGGCGAGATCGAGAAACTGGTCGCAGAGAGCGAGAACTATACCGACCGCACCGACGTCCTCGACGCCGAATTCCAGAAGATGGTCGACGAACTCGAGGCCGCCGAGAACAAAAAACGCGCCGAAGCCGCCGAGCGGGCGAGGCAGGCCGCGATAGCGGCAGCCGAGAAGCGCCGGCTCGAGGAAGAGGCCGCGAGGCTCAAGGCAATCGAGGAGGCCGCCCGCAATCAGGGATTCCTGTGGCCGCTGCCCAATTCCTGCCGCACGGTATCGTCGCAGTTCGGGATGAGGCTCCACCCGGTATACGGAAAATACCAGATGCACTACGGCGTCGATCTGCCCGGTCCCAAGGGGACGCCGGTCTACGCCAGCAAGGACGGCAAGGTGACCGTCGCCAAATACCACGTGTCATACGGATACTACATACTCATAGATCACATCAACGGGACTTCGACGCTCTACGCGCACCTCGACACCGGCTCACTTAGAGTAAAGGCGGGCGACACCGTCAGGCGCGGACAGCAGATAGCCGGCATCGGCACGACGGGAGTGTCGACCGGATACCATCTGCACTTTGAAGTCAGGGTGAACGGCGAATGCGTCGATCCGCTGAAATACGCGATGGCTCCCGCAAATCTCGTGATCTGGTAGGACCGGTAAGTCTGAATAATGGAAAACAGGATAGAAACTGATATTCCGGCTCCGGACGAAGTTCCCTCCGCGGTCCCGGCGGGACCGGGCGACTCGGGAGCGGACGGACAGAAGGCCGGAAAAAGCGGAAGACACAAGCGCGGCGTACCCGTGAGGGTATTCGTGTTCGCGCTGATCGCGGCGCTCCTTGTAAGCTACATGGCCGCCTTCGCGACGGTATCGAACATATACAAAACACGCATCGCGGACCTTGCCTCGGAGCGGAAGAGCGATGCTCCGGACAGGCTCGACACGGTCGTGGGACTGATCAAGAGCCATTCGTACTACGAGGTCGACGAGGATACGCTCTGCCGTTCGCTCCTCGGCGGATACGTCAACATCGTCGGAGACAGATACGCGTACTACTATGACGAAGAGGAGTTCAGCGCCCTGATCTCCGAGAACTCCGGCGACAGCCAGGGGATCGGGGTCAGCATCATCGAGGACACCGATCACAAGTGCATCAAGATCATAGCGGTGTACGAGGGCAGTCCCGCGGCCGCCGCCGGCATCGCGGTCGGCGACAGGATAATCAGCGTGGGCAAGGGAGAGAACGCCGAGCCGCTCTCCGGAATGAGCTACGAGACCGCGGTCGGAAAGCTGACCGGAGCCGCCGGAACGACGGCCGAGTTCTCAGTCGCGCGCGGCGAAGACTTCGACTCCGCCGAGATCATCGATTTCTCGATTAAGCGAGACCACTTCACAACCACGTCCGTCATGTACCGCGTAAGCGACCTCTCCGTGAACGGACAGAAGGCCGGAGTCATAAAGATAACGGGATTCGACCTCACGACGCCCGACATGTTCGAAAAGGCGATGGACGAACTCATCGCCGCCGGCTGCGGATACTTCGTATTCGACGTCAGATACAACCCGGGCGGAGACCTCGCGTCGATCACCGCCGTGCTCAGCTTCTTCCTCCGCAAGGGCGACACCGTCATACGCACGGTCGACCGCTCCGGCAGCGAGGAGAAGACGACGGTCGCACCGGTGACACTTACCGGCAACTATGAGGGCTGCAGCGTGAGCGCAGAGGACATCGGCAAGTACCGCGAAGCCGCTCTGGGGCATTCCGCCGTGCTCGCGAACGGCAGCACCGCCAGCGCCGCCGAACTCTTCACGTCGTCTCTCAAGGACTACGGCATCTCGCTGATCGTCGGAGAGAAGACCTTCGGAAAAGGCAGCATGCAGTCGGTCTTCAATCTCGCGTTCTACGGATTCCCCGGCGGCCTGAAGTTCACCACCAAGATGTACTTCCCGCCCCTCTCGGAAGGATACGACGGCATCGGAATAGAGCCGGATCTCACCGTCGAACCGTCCGAATACATGAAATCGAAAAACATTTTCGACATCGCCGACAAGGACGATGTACAGCTCACAGCGGCGCTCGACCGTCTCGCGTCGGGGCACTGATCCCCGGGCGACAGCATTAGAATAATATTTTTTTGGAAGGATAACACTGACATGGCTGAGAAGCAGGTTTATTCAAAGGAAGCGTACGACAGCCTCGTTCACAGGCTGGAATACCTGAAAAACACCAGAAGAGGCGAAGTGATCCACGAGATCGAGGTCGCCCGCGGATTCGGAGACCTCTCCGAAAACGCCGAATACGACGAGGCGAGGACCGAACAGGCGAAGGTCGAGGCCGAGATCAAGGAGCTCGAGGAAAAGCTCCACAACGCCGAGATACTCGACGAGGCCGCGATGGACCACGGGATCGTGTCTGTGGGTTCGAGGGTCAGGGTCCGCGACTTCGATTACGATGAAGAGGAAGAATACGTCATCGTAAGTTCGAACGAAGTGAATTCCGAGGAGAACCGCATCTCCAACCTCTCGCCGATCGGCAAGGCGCTCTCCGGACACAAGGCCGGCGACACAGTGACGGTGGTCGTTGAAAACACCAAAGGCGACGTCATCAAGTCGTACGACTTAAAAATAATCGGCGTGGACCGGGAAAACAGGGCGGAATGATCCAAATGGCAGAAAATGAAGAAATGACCGGCGCCGCGGGTGCATCCCCGGCGACTCCCATTCCCCTTCCCTCAAACGAGGCGGAGGCCAGAAGGCTCAAGCTCGACGAACTGAAGAATTCGGGCTGCGATCCCTTTAAGATCACGGGATTCGACGTAGACGCCGTCAGCACCGACATAAGGAACGACTACGACCCCGAGACCGGGGCTTTCCGCACTCTCGGCGGCGCATCAGTCTCGGTAGCGGGACGAATCATGTCGAAGCGCGTCATGGGCAAGGCGTCGTTCTGCCACATACGCGACAGGGCCGGTACGTTGCAGGCGTACGTCGCTCGCGACAGCGTGGGGACCGACGGATACGCCTCATTCAAAAAGTACGACGTGGGCGACATAGTCGGCATCGAAGGCCGGGTCTTCGTCACGAAGACGGGCGAGCCGTCGGTGCACGCCGAAAAGCTCACCCTTCTAGCCAAGGCACTGCGTCCGCTTCCCGAAAAGTTCCACGGATTCACGAACCAGGAGCAGCGCTACAGACAGAGATACGTCGACCTGATCGTCAATCCCGAGGTAAAGGACACCTTCGTCAGGCGGAGCGCCATCCTGCGCGAACTGCGGGCCTTCCTCGATGCCAAAGGCTTCCTCGAGGTGGATACGCCCATACTAACCCCGTTCGAGATCGGTGCGTCCGCCAGGCCCTTCTACACGCATCACAACACGCTCGACATGGACATGGTCCTGCGCATCGAGACCGAGCTCTATCTCAAGCGGCTGATCGTCGGCGGCATGGACAAGGTCTACGAGGTCGGACGCATATTCCGCAACGAAGGGATGGACCCGAAGCACAACCCCGAGTTCACGTCGATCGAGCTTTACCAGGCCTACACCGACTTCCGCGGCATCATGGACCTCGTCGAGGAGATGATGAAGACCGTCGCGCAGAAGGTGTGCGGAAGCACCGCGGTCAACTACCAGGGCGAGACCATCGAACTCGGCAAGTGGGAGCGCATGACGATGATCGATGCCGTTAAAAAGTATTCCGGAGTCGATTACCGCTCCTGGGTGACCGACGCCGACGCCGTCGCCTGCGCCGCGAAATACGGCGTCGAGCTGCCCGAAAAACATACGAAGGGCGCGATACTGGCCGAATTCTTCGACAAGTTCGTTGAGGACAGACTGATCCAGCCCACATTCATCTACGACTATCCCGTCGACATAAGCCCGCTCGCCAAGCGCAAGCCCGACGACCCCGAATTCACCGAGCGCTTCGAGTATTTCATCTGCGCCACCGAGTTCGGCAACGCCTTCTCGGAACTCAACGACCCGCTCGACCAGCGCGAGCGCATGGAGCGCCAGGTGGCCGACAGGCTGGCGGCGGATCCGGCGTCAAAGGCAAAGGTAGACTACGACTTCATCACCGCGCTTGAATACGGCATGCCGCCGACGGGCGGTCTCGGATTCGGAGTGGACAGGCTCGTGATGCTGCTGACCGACAGCCCGTCGATCCGCGACGTCCTTCTCTTCCCGACTATGAAGAACACCGACTCCGACACACAGGGAAAGCCCGCAGAACAGCAGGCATCCGCCGATAACGCGCCAGCCGCGG